>NZ_JBEXLL010000052.1:0-49664 GCF_040609955.1 Nocardia sp. NPDC004568 | reverse complement strand
CTTTTTTAACAATTTTTCAATACACGACGATTTTGGGATCTGGGCGTGGCGGGTTTTTTCGCCCCGGTGGGGGGTTTTTTTTTTTTATAATTGGGGGCGTCGCGCATCCGTGCGCGACGCCCCGAGCATGTCCAGGTAGTAATCCCAGCCCGGCCCGATCTCGGGCAGCTGGTCGGGCGCGACCAGATGGTGGACGAAGACGAGTTCGGTCCGACCGTCGTGTTCGGTGAGTGTGACCTCGAGATGCCAGCTGCCGTGCTCGTCGACGGCGCGCAGGGCGAGGCGGTACGGCGGCTCGCACGCATCGACGGTGTACTCGCTCCACGGCTGTCCCTCCTCGTAGGACAACCGCACCTGTATCGTCCGGCCCGGCCCGGGCTCGCCCTGCCACGGCCCGAACCAGCGGGCGGTGCGCTCGGATTCGGTGATACTGGCCCAGACGTCCGCGATCGGGGCGCGATAGGTCCGGGTGAGCACCAGATCGTGGCCGGCCGGTGTGTTCTCCAGGCGGCCGGTGGGGCGGATGGTCATGCGGAGTTCTCCTCGTTGTCGGAAGTTTCCGGGCCACCCGGAGGTGGGGGCCCGGTGTGTGGTCGGTCGGCGGTGGCCCTGCGCTCGCGCCGGGTCCGGTGGACCTCGGTGGCGAGCGCGTCCAGCCGGTGTTCCCACGCCGCCGGTTCGTCCAGGTCGGCGAGCCAGGTGCGTAGCTCGCGCAGTGGGGCGGTGTCCAGCGCGTAGTAGCGCTGTCTCCCCACCAGTTCGTCGCGGACCAGGCCGCTGTCCCGCAGCACCCGCAGGTGCCGGCTGACCGCGGGCCGGCTGATCGGGAACCGGGCGGCGATCGTGCCCGCGGTATGCCTGGTGCCGCCCAGCATCTCCAGAATTTCCCGTCGTATCGGGTCGGCTATCGCCGCGGCCACCTCATCCACGGGAGAAAGCGTAACCAGTGGGTTACGCTTTTGGCCAGTGCCGCGGTGTGCCCGCCGCGCGGCCGGTCGCCACCGGGTGCGCGGCGCCGGCCCTCGGAGGTCTCGATCGGGGGAGCGCGGGCGTGCCATGGGGGACGGTGCGGTGGGCGGCGGCACAATGGCGGCATGGTCGTTGTGACTCTCGTGCAGGGGGATATCACCGAGCAGCGGGTCGACGCGGTGGTCAATGCCGCCAACTCGGAGTTGCTCGGCGGCGGGGGTGTGGACGGCGCGATACACCGGCGCGGAGGGCCCGCGATCCTGGCCGAATGCCGACGGCTACGGGAGACCGACTACCCCCGCGGATTGCCCACCGGGCAGGCGGTGGCGACCACGGCCGGTGAGCTACCTGCCCGATGGGTCATCCACACGGTCGGTCCGGTGTGGTCGGCCCGCGGCGACCGTGCGGCGCAACTCGCCCCACTGCTGGCTTCCTGCTATCGCGAGTCGCTGCGGGTCGCGGACGAATTGGGTGCGCGAACGGTCGCATTCCCGGCGATCTCCACCGGGGTCTACCGCTGGCCGATGGACGACGCGGCCCGGATCGCGTTCGACGCCGTCCGCACCGCGCCGACCCGGGCCGACGAGGTGCGGTTCGTCTTGTACGACACCGCCGCCTACGACATCTTCGCTGCGCAGCAGGCCCGCTGAGCGCCCGGCGACCCGGGTTCGTGTCCCTGGCGTCGAGATACCCGGTCCTGCACTAGACTTCGAACAACTGTTCGTTCTGGGAAGGGAATCGTCGGTGCGGGTGATGGGCGTCGACCCCGGGCTCACCCGGTGTGGGGTGAGCATGGTCGAAGGGGATGCGGGGCGCACCGTCCGGGCGATCGCGGTGGATGTCGTCCGCACCCCGGCCGAGATGGACCTGGCCCAGCGGTTGCTGCGGATCTCCGACGCCGCCGAGGAGTGGATGCGGACTCACCGTCCCGACGTGGTGGCGATCGAGCGGGTGTTCGCACAGCACAATGTGCGCACCGCCATGGGAACCGCGCAGGCGGGCGGGGTCATCGCCCTGGCGGCCGCCCGCCGCGATATCCCGGTCATGTTCCATACTCCCAGTGAGGTGAAGGCGGCCGTCACCGGAAACGGCGGTGCGGACAAGAAACAGGTGACCGCCATGGTCACCCGGATTCTCGGGCTCGCGGCCCCGCCGAAACCGGCCGACGCCGCCGACGCGCTGGCGCTCGCCATCTGTCATTGCTGGCGGGCGCCGCTGCTGGAGCGGATGGCACGGGCCGAAGCCCTGGCCGAACGGGCCCGGCAGCAGTACACACAACGACTGGAACAGCAACGGAAGGCGGTACGCGGGTGATCGCGTCTCTACGCGGCGAAGTCCTCGAACTCGCCCTCGATCATGTGGTTCTGGAGGCATCGGGGGTCGGATACCAGCTCAACGCCACCCCCGCGACCCTGGCCGGGCTCACCCGCGGCGCGGAGGCCACGCTGTTCACCGCGTTGATCGTGCGCGAGGACTCGATGACCCTCTACGGGTTCGCCGACACCGAGTCGCGCGATCTGTTCGGCTTGTTGCAGACCGTGTCCGGGGTGGGGCCGCGGCTGGCCATGGCGGTGCTGGCGGTGCTGGAACCCGAGGCGCTGCGCAAGGCGCTGGCCGCGGGCGATATCGCGGCGCTCACCCGGGTGCCCGGGATCGGCAAACGCGGCGCCGAGCGGATGGTGGTCGAACTGCGGGACAAGGTGAACCTGGTACCGGTGCCGCCGGGTGGCGCGACCGCCGCCGTGCCGGTGCGCACTCCCGTCCGGGACCAGGTCGTGGAGGCGCTCACCGGCCTCGGGTTCGGACTCAAACAGGCCGAACCGGCCGTGGACGCGGTGCTGGCCGAGAATCCCGACGCCGGCAATTCGGCCGCGCTGCGCGCCGCGCTCGGGATGCTGGGCAGGAACCGCTAGGCCGCGATGGAGTACGACGACGACCACGACACCCCCGAATCACCGGTCAGTGCCGGCTACCTGGCCTCCGACGGGGACACCGACTCCGGACTGCGCCCCACCTCGCTCGACGGTTTCATCGGTCAGCCGCGGGTGCGCGAACAGCTCACCCTGGTGCTGCGCGGCGCCCGGGCGCGGGGCGGTACACCCGATCACATCCTGCTGTCGGGGCCACCGGGGCTGGGTAAGACCAGCCTGGCGATGATCATCGCCACCGAACTGGGAACCGCGTTGCGCATCACCTCCGGTCCGGCCCTGGAACGCGCGGGTGATCTGGCCGCCATGCTCAGCAATCTGGTCGCCGGAGACGTGCTGTTCATCGACGAGATCCACCGCATGGCCCGGCCCGCCGAAGAGATGCTGTATCTGGCGATGGAGGATTTCCGGGTCGACGTGGTGGTCGGCAAGGGGCCGGGCGCGACGTCGATTCCGCTCGATATCGCGCCGTTCACCCTGGTGGGGGCCACCACCCGCGCGGGCGCGCTCACCGGCCCGCTGCGCGACCGGTTCGGTTTCACCGGGCATATGGACTTCTACGAACCCGACGAGTTGCTGCTCATCCTGCAGCGCTCCGCGCACATCCTCGGCGTGCGCATCGACACCGACGCCGCCGCCGAGATCGCGGGTCGCTCCCGGGGGACGCCCCGCATCGCCAACCGGCTGCTGCGCCGGGTGCGGGACTACGCGGAGGTCCGGGCCGACGGCCTGGTCTCCCTGGCGGTTGCCCGGGCGGCGCTCGAGGTCTACGACGTCGACCAGGTGGGCCTGGACCGGCTCGACCGCGCGGTGCTGGGCGCCCTGATCCGGGGTTTCGGCGGGGGACCGGTGGGTGTATCGACGCTGGCCGTGGCGGTCGGCGAGGAACCGGCCACGGTCGAGGAGGTCTGCGAACCGTTCCTGGTGCGGGCCGGGATGGTGGCGCGGACGCCGCGGGGGCGAGTGGCGACCGCGGCCGCCTGGGCGCATCTGGGCCTGACACCGCCCCCGGACCTGGCGTTCGGGGCGCTGGAGGTGCGCGGCCGCGAACCGCATCCGACGCTCGACCTGTTCGAATGAGCGCAGGGCCGGCCGGGCCGGAAGCGTCCGCCTGTTCGGCGCGCGGGCCGGTCGGTGCGCCGGATCAGAACCCGAAGCGGCGGCGTACCCGCTCCACGAACTCGTCCACCTGGTCGGGGTGGTAGCCGCGCGAGAAGATACCCGGGGCGGGGCGGATACCGCGCCCGAGGTGTTCGGATGTGAGTGTCGCCCGCCCCGCCAGAGCGGCCGCGACCAGGTCCAGCAGTTCGTCGACATCCTGCTCCCGATAACCGCGACGGCCGAACGGCGCACGCGCGAAGGTGATCTGGTGGACTTCCTCCGGAGTCATCGGTCGATTATCGCGGGACCGGCCGTCGCCCGCCGGGGGTCGGCCGCAGGGTGACAGGGGCCACCGGCCCGGCCCCGGCGCCACCCGGACACCGCGTGTTCGGCCGTGCGGGTGTGGCGCGGATCCGAAGAACTGGCAGACTGTGTGCGTACCTGTCCCCCTCCCCACCCAGATCAGGAACTGACTTCGACCATGGATCTGCTGTTTCCGCTCATACTGGTCGCGCTGCTGGTGCCGATGTTCCTAGGCATGCGCCGCCAGAAGAAAGAGGCCGACAAAGTCGCCCAGATGCAGGACAGCCTGAAGGTCGGTGACCGGGTCACCACCACCTCGGGCCTGTACGGCACCGTGATCGAGGCCGACGACACCAGTGTCGATCTCGAGATCGCCGAGGATGTCGTGACCACCTGGCTGCGTGCGGCCATCCGGGAGGTGCGCGTCGACGACACCGACGCCGAAACCACCGGTGACAGCACCGAGGGCGCCGAGGCGGCCGACTCCGCCGATGCCCCCGCCGCCGAGGAGACTCCGGAGCAGACCGAAACCCGGCTGACCAAGGACTGATCACCACGGCCCGGCCACCGGAACCGGATACCCCGGGCAACCGGTGGTATAGGCATGTGCCGTGGCCGTTCCACCCAGAACTTCCGCCTAGGAGATGACGACCTGTGCCACCGTCCCAGGGATCGGCGCACCAATTCCGCTGGCTCGCCTTGTTCGGCGTGCTGGTGGCCGCGATCTACGCGCTGGTGTTCTTCACCGGTGACAAGTCACCGACACCCAAACTCGGTATCGACCTGCAAGGTGGTACCCGGGTCACTCTGACCGCGCGAACGCCCGACGGGAATCGGCCCAGCAAGGACAGTCTCGCCAAGGCGCAGGAGATCATCGAGAACCGGGTCAACGGTCTCGGCGTCTCCGGATCCGAGGTCGTGATCGATGGGGACAACCTGGTCATCACGGTCCCGGGGGAGGACAGCCAGCAGGCACGAACCCTGGCCAGCACCGCCAAGCTGTACATCCGGCCGGTGCTGAACGCTGCGGCGGCGCCGAACCCGCAGCAACCGGCCCCGGGTCAGACCGCTCCGGGCGGCACGCCGCCGGCCCCGGGCGCGACCGCGCCGGCCCCGGAAACCACTGCCCCGGCCCCCGCGGGCGAAGTTCCCGATACCGGTGCGGAGGGCACGGTCCCCGATACCGGCACCCAGGACGGCACGGCCCCCGATACCGGCGCCACCGCGCCGGCCGAGGAAACGCCCGCCGCCGCGCCGCTGCGGGAGAGCGAGATCGACGTCCACCCGGCCCAGGCGCCCGGCGAACCGCCCGCGGAACCCTCGGCGCTCGCCGAGACAACCCCCGCCCCGGCTCCGCAGGATCCGAACACCCCGCCGGCCGCTCCCGCCGAAGGATCGCTCACCCCGCAGGAACAGGCGCAGCAGGAGATCGAGATGGCCAAGGCCATCCGGCAGAGCACCGACCCCACCACGCAGCAGCTGGCGATGGCGTCCATGGACTGCACCGCCTCCGATCCGCTCGCCGGTAACGACGATCCGAACCTGCCACTGGTCACCTGCTCCACCGACGGTCGAGAGGTGTTCCTGCTCGACAAGAGCCGGATCGACGGGCAGGAGATCGCCAACGCGACCTCCGGCCTGAACACCGAGCAGGCGCGACACGAGGTCAACCTCGAGTTCAAGGGCAGCGGTAGCGATGCCTGGGCCTCGCTCACCGGTGAGTACGTGCAGCAGCGGGTCGCCTTCGTCCTCGATTCGGAGGTGGTCAGCGCCCCCGTGGTCCAGCAGGGCCCTCAGCTGGGCGGACGCACCTCGATCTCCGGTGACTTCACCGCCGCCAGCGCCAAGGAACTGGCCAACACGCTGAAATACGGTTCGCTGCCGCTGTCGTTCCAGACCTCCGAGGCCGAGACGGTCTCGGCGACCCTCGGGCTGTCGTCGCTGAAAGCGGGTCTGCTCGCGGGTGCGGTCGGCCTGGTCGCGGTACTCGTCTACTGCCTGGTCTACTACCGCATGCTCGGGTTTCTCACGGCGTTGTCGCTGATCGGTTCGGGTTTCGCGGTGTACGGGATCATGGTCCTGCTGGGCCGCTGGATCGGGTTCACGCTGGACCTGGCCGGTATCGCCGGCCTGATCATCGGTATCGGTATGACCGCCGACTCGTTCGTCGTGTTCTTCGAGCGGATCAAGGACGAGATGCGGGAGGGCCGAAGTTTCCGGTCGGCGGTACCGCGTGGCTGGCAGCGCGCCCGCAAGACCATTCTGTCCGGTAACGCCGTCAGCTTCATCGCCGCCGCCGTGCTGTACGCACTGGCGGTCGGGCAGGTGCGCGGGTTCGCGTTCACGCTCGGGTTGACCACCATCCTCGATGTGGTGGTCGTGGTCCTGGTCACGGCCCCGCTCGTCCACCTGGCGTCCCGGTCCGCGTTCTGGGCCAAACCATCGGTGAACGGGCTCGGCGCGATGCAGGAGCTCGCCCGCGAACGCAAGGCGGTCGAGGCCGCGGTCGGGAAGGCGTGACGATGAACAGCCCCGTGACGATGGACAAACCTTCCGCGCCGCGCCCCTCCGGCGTCCGGCACAGCTGGTTGAACCGCCTCTACACCGGCACCGGTGTACTCGATGTGGTCGGCAACCGCCGCCGCTGGTACCTGATCACCGCCGGGATCGTGCTGGTCTGCCTGGTCAGCATGGCGGTGCGCGGTTTCACCTTCGGTATCGATTTCGTCGGTGGCTCCCGGATCCAGCTGCCGGCCGGCGATATCACCACCGAACAGGTGGAGACGGTCTACAGCGACACCATCGGTTCGCCGCCCGAATCGGTGCAGACCGTGGGCACCGGCGACGGCAAAACCATTCTCATCCGCTCGGAGACACTGGACGCTCAGCAGCTCGGCGCCCTGCAGACCGCGCTGTTCGACGAGTTCCAGCCGCGCGACGACACCGGCAACCCCAGTCGAAACGCCATCAGCGCCTCCGATGTGAGCGAGACCTGGGGTGGGCAGATCACCCGGCAGGCGCTGATCGCGCTGGCGGTGTTCCTGGTCCTGGTCAGCGTCTACATCGCCATCCGCTACGAACGCGATATGGCCCTGGCGGCGCTGGCCGCCCTGGTCTTCGACCTGATGGTCACGGCAGGGGTCTACTCGCTGGTCGGCTTCGAGGTGACCCCCGCGATGGTGATCGGCATGCTCACCATCCTCGGGTTCTCGCTCTACGACTCGGTTGTCGTCTTCGACAAGGTCGAGGAGAACACCCGCGGGGTGCTGCACACGAGCCGGCGCACCTACGGCGAGCAGGCGAACCTGGCCATCAACCAGACCCTGATGCGTTCCATCAACACCACTCTCATCGGCGCGCTGCCCATCATCGGCCTGATGGTGATCGCGGTCTGGATGCTGGGCGTGGGCACGCTGCAGGATCTGGCGCTGGTGCAGCTGGTCGGCACCCTGGTCGGCGCTTATTCGTCGATCTTCTTCGCGACTCCGCTGCTGGTATCCATCAAGGAACGCTGGGGCCCGGTGGCGGCGCATACGAAGAAGGTGCACGCGCGCCGCGCGGCGCAGGGAAGCGGACGTCCTGTTCCCGGTGCCGAACGGCCCGCGGCGGCACCCGGCAGGCGCCCCGTCGGCGCCCCCGAGGACCCGAACGAGCGCACCCCCCGCAGGACCGGGCCCGGCGGGCCTCCGCCCGGCGCCCGCCCCACCGGAAAACGACAGAGGCGGCACTGACAGACGAGGAGTAGTTCGATGCGACACTCATCTCTGCGCCGGACCGTCGCGCTGCTCGCGGCCACGGCCGCGGCGGCCGGGCTGGCGGCCGGGTGTTCCGGCAAGGACAAGGTGCCGTCGATCGGCTACGCCGTCGACACCACCGTCACCAGCTACAACGGCGGGACCACCGCCGGTGCGGCCGCGGCCCAGGCGGTGTTCGGGCGGGTGCTCACCGGCTTCTTCTACACCGGTCCGGACGGGCAGCCGATCGCCGATACCGATACCGGGACCGCCAAGGAGGTGCCCGGGGAGGCGCAGACCATCCAATACCGGCTGAACTCGGCGGGTGTCTACTCCGACGGTGTCCCCACCTCATGCGACGACCTGGTGTTCACCTGGGCCGCGCGCAGCGGCCGGTTCCCCGGATTCGATTCGGCGAGTACGGCCGGCTACGAGGATATCGAGCGGGTGGAATGCCAGCCCGGGTCCAAGGATGGCACCGTGGTGTTCCGGCCCGGCCGCCGCTACTCGCCCTGGCGCACCCTGTTCGGCGCCGGGGAGCTGATGCCCGCGCATGTGGCGACCCAGGCGGCGAATGTGCCCGATATCGTCGCCGCTGTCCAGAACGACGACCGGCCCGCCCTGGACCGGCTCGCCCAGTTCTGGAACACCGGCTGGAATCTGGCGCCCGGCGACCTCGATGTCACCGCCTTCCCGTCCTCCGGCCCGTATCGGATCGAATCGTTCGATCTCGACGACGGACTGGTGCTGGTGGCCAACGAACGCTGGTGGGGGGATGCCCCCGCCACGGGCCGGATCGTGGTGTACCCGAAACCGGCCGATCTCGCCGCCCATATCGAGGACGGTTCGGTCGCGGTGGTCGATATCGGCACGGGCTCGCTCCCGGAACTGAACCTGGACGCGTTCGCCGTCGAACAGCAGCCCAGCCGTGGTGTCGAGCAGTTGGTGCTCGGTACCGGCGGAGTCTTCGAATCCGATGCCGCGCGGCGCGCGTTCGCGCTGTGTGTGCCTCGCCAGGCGCTGTTCGATCAGCTCGGCCGGGTCGCGGAGGCGCCGGAGACCGGACTGGGCGCCGGCGTCGCCGATTCGCGGACGCTACAGCCGGATTCGGTGTTCTACCCGGCGGTGACCGGCGCCGCCGATCCGTTCGCCGGCAGTGATGTGGCCGGAGCGAAGTCCGCGCTCGCCGCGACCGGCACGAAGCAGCTCACCGTCCGGATCGGCTATCTGGCCCCGGATGCCCGTCGTGCGCGCACCGTGTCGATGATCGCCGACTCCTGCCGGCAGGCCGGGATCACCGTGGAGGACGCCGGTACTCCGGACTTCGGGACGGCGCAATTGGCAGGCGGCGCGGTGGACGCGGTCCTCGGCGGTCCCGGCGGACTGCCCGGCCCGGCCGGTTCCCTCGACGGCGTCGTCGCGATGAGCGGACTGCGCAGCGGCAGTGGTCTCAATGCCGGTCAGTTCCGCAACGGACGCTACGATGCGATCACGGATCAGCTTGCGGCGGATGACAATTCGACAGATCAGCTGAATCTGCTCGCGGAGGCGGAGAACTTGCTGTGGGCGCAGCTGCCGAGCGTTCCGTTGTTCGCGACCCCGCGCACCATCGCCTTCGGCGGTGGGTTGCAGAACGCCGTCGCGGGGCCTACCCGGGCCGGGTCCGGCTGGAATATGGACCAGTGGGTCCTGCAGCGCTGAGCTGCGCGGTAGCCGACGATGGAGGAGTCGATGAGCAAGCATGCGGCGGTCGAACCCGTGGACACGGTGGCCGGACGATCCGGTCAGGCCGCGGCGTTGGTGCGTAGATACACCCGCTGGGCCGACGACTTCCCGGAACCGGGAGTCCGATTCGCCGATCTCACCCCGGTTTTCGCCGACCCCGAGGGTTTCCGCACAGTGGTCGACTGCCTGGCCGCACTGGTACCCGATGCCGATCTGGTGGCCGGGGTCGACGCCCGGGGCTTTCTCCTCGGCGCCGGAGTCGCCACCACGCTGGGCACCGGTGTGCTGGCCGTCCGTAAGCGCGGCAAGCTCCCACCGCCGGTGATCACGCGGGAGTACGAACTCGAGTACGGGACGGCGGCGCTGGAGGTCCCGGCCACCGGTGTGGCGTTGGCGGGCCGCCGGGTCCTGCTGCTCGACGATGTGCTGGCGACCGGCGGCACCCTCGCCGCGGCCGCCGAGCTGTTCGCCGCCGCCGGGGCCGAGGTGGTGGCGGCCGCGGTCGTGCTGGAACTCGAGGCGCTGGGCGGCCGGGCCCGGCAGGGCGACTATCCGGTCACGTCGATCGTTACCGTGTAGCCCGGTCGCCGCAGAGGTTTTCGTCGTGCGCGGGGAGTCGCGCGCTGCCCGATCCGGGCGATGCCGGGATCGGTACCGGTTGCCGCACCCGCCGGACCGGTAGGTGATCCGGCGCATAATGTGCTGGCCTTCGCGGTGGTCGGCGCGTATCGTCGCCCGAGACCTGTTCCCGAGGATCGGAGCCGCCGTTGCTCTCATGAGGTAGTCGCTCGTGCGACCCGCTTTCGCGCGTCGCCTCCGTATCGATACCTCGAGGGGCAGCCATGGCCGATATTTCTCTTTCCGATCTCTCCTTCGCCTGGCCGGACGGGACACCGGTGTTCGACGGGCTCGACGCGGTGCTCACCGTCGGCCATATCGGGCTCGTCGGGGCCAACGGCGCCGGGAAATCCACACTCCTGCGGTTGGTGGCGGGCGACCTGCTGCCTGCTCGCGGCTCCATCACGGTGACCGGGGAGCTGGGCTATCTGCGCCAGGACCTGGGGCTCGCCGCCGGTCGGCGTGTCGACGAGGTGCTCGGTATCGCCGGGATCCGGCATGCCCTGCACCGTATCGAGTCCGGTCACGGCGCCGACGCCGATTTCGAGGTGGTCGGGGCGCAGTGGGATATCGAAGAGCGCGCGGTGGCGACGCTCGGCCGGCTCGGGCTCGGCTATCTGGCCGACGGTGTTCAGCAGCTGGATCGTCGCCTGGCCACGCTGTCCGGTGGTGAGACCGTACTGCTCGGCCTGGGCGCGCAACTGCTGGCCGGCCCGGATGCGCTGTTGCTCGACGAACCGACCAATAATCTCGATCGGGCCGCCCGTGCCCGCCTCTACGATGTCGTCGCGCAGTTCACCGGCACCGTCGTGGTGGTCAGCCACGATCGCGAGCTGCTGGAGCGGATGGATACGATCGCCGAGCTGCGTGGCGGCGCGCTGCGGTTGTTCGGCGGCAATTACGGCGATTACGAACGCGCGATCGAACAGGAACAGGAGGCGGCCCGGGCCGCGATCCGGGATGCCCGCGGCGAGGTGCGCAAACAGTCGCGGGAACTGGTGCAGGCGCGGATCAAGCTCGATCGGCGGCAGCGATACGGGCAGAAGATGTTCGAGAACAAACGCGAACCGAAGATCATCATGGGTCAGCGCAAACGGCAGGCGCAGGTCGCGGCAGGCAAACTGCGTAACAACCATCTGGAGAAGGTGGAGGACGCCGAGGAGCGGCTGGACCAGGCCCAGGAGCTGCTGCGCGACGATCGCGAGATCCGCGTCGATCTACCGGGCACCCGCCTGCATCCGGGGCAGGAGGTCCTCGACCTGGACGGGGTGGAGCTGGCCAACGGGCCGGTCGTGTCGCTTGCCGTGCGGGGGCCGGAGCGATTGGCGATCACCGGCCGCAACGGCGTGGGGAAGACCACGCTGCTGCGGCGGATCACCGCGCAACCGCCGCGGGTGCCCTGGCGGCTGCTCCCCCAGCGTCTCGATATCTTCGACGAGCGCCGGACCGTATACGACAACGTCGCCGACGCCGCACCGCATGCCGCACCGGAACGAACGCATCCGAGCCCAGCTCGCCCGTTTCCTGTTCCGCGGTGCCGCCGCCGATGTGCCCGCCGCGGCGCTGTCCGGTGGCGAGCGGTTGCGGGCCGCACTGGCCGTACTGCTGCTCGCCGAACCGGCGCCCGGCCTGCTGATGCTGGACGAACCCACCAACAACCTCGACCTGGTGAGTCTCGGCCATCTCACCCAGGCGCTCGCCGCGTATCGAGGCGCATTGCTGGTGGTGAGTCATGATCAGCGTTTCCTGGACGAGATCGGGGTCACCCGGCAGCTGGAACTGACCCCGGCCGGCCTGATGGAATGAGCCGGACCGCGCCCCCGGGGGAACGCGGGGCGGCGATCGGGCGTTCTACCCGGGGGCCGGGGATATCGATCCATGTCGATGGTGTTGCGGCCGGGGTTTCCCACGGTGCTGTGGGGGTTAAAGTTGGTGGTCTGGAACGTTGCGGTGATCTGCCGCGGCACGGAGAGGTGGTGGCATGACTCAGCATCTGGGCGAGGCGAATGTCGGTCAGACGTCCGGTTCGCAGTCGAACGGTGCCGCCACCCCTGCCCCCGCCGCCGGTGCGCGCCCGGAGACCACGCCCGATCCCGACGGTGTCCGGTCCTCCGGCGCGGTACCGAGTTCGGCGTCGCGCCGGGTGCGCGCCCGGCTGGCCCGGCGGATGACCGGTCAGCGCGGGATCCCGGCCGTCAAACCGGTGCTGGAGCCACTGGCCACGGTGCACCGCGAGCTGTACCCGAAGGCCAATCTCACCCAGCTGCAGCGAGCCTTCGATGTGGCCGATGAGCGGCACGCGACCCAGTTCCGCAAATCCGGTGACCCGTACATCACCCATCCGCTGGCGGTCGCGAACATCCTGGCCGAACTGGGTATGGATACCACCACGCTGGTCGCGGCCCTGCTGCACGACACCGTCGAGGACACCGGGTACTCGCTCGACCAGCTGACCGCGGATTTCGGCTCCGAGGTGGCCCATCTCGTCGACGGTGTCACCAAGCTGGACAAGGTGAACCTGGGTGCCGCGGCGGAGGCCGAGACCATCCGCAAGATGATCATCGCGATGGCGCGGGACCCGCGTGTCCTGGTGATCAAGGTGGCCGACCGGTTGCACAATATGCGGACCATGCGGTTCCTGCCCCCGGAGAAGCAGGCCAAGAAGGCGCGCGAAACCCTCGAGGTGATCGCGCCGCTGGCGCACCGGCTGGGTATGGCCACCGTCAAATGGGAACTGGAGGATCTCGCGTTCGCGATCCTGCATCCCAAGAAGTACGACGAGATCGTCCGTCTGGTCGCCGACCGGGCGCCGTCACGTGACACCTACCTCGCGAAGGTGCGCGCGGAGATCGTCAATACCCTCGCGGCCTCCCGGATCCCCGCCACCGTGGAGGGCCGTCCCAAGCACTACTGGTCGATCTATCAGAAGATGATCGTCAAGGGCAAGGATTTCGACGATATCCACGACCTGGTGGGTATCCGGATCCTGTGCGACGAGGTGCGCGACTGCTACGCCGCCGTCGGTGTGGTGCATTCGCTGTGGCAGCCGATGGCCGGGCGGTTCAAGGACTACATCGCCCAGCCCCGCTACGGCGTCTATCAGTCGCTGCACACGACGGTGGTCGGCCCGGACGGTAAGCCGCTCGAGGTGCAGATCCGCACCCACGATATGCACCGGACCGCCGAGTTCGGGATCGCCGCGCACTGGCGCTACAAGGAGACCAAGGGCCGCCATTCCGGGGATGCCGCCGAGGTCGACGATATGGCCTGGATGCGGCAGCTGCTCGACTGGCAGCGGGAGGCCGCCGACCCGGCGGAATTCCTGGAATCGCTGCGTTTCGACCTCAAGGCGCCCGAGATCTTCGTCTTCACCCCGAAGGGCGATGTGATCACGCTGCCACAGAAGTCGACTCCGGTGGATTTCGCCTACGCGGTGCACACCGAGGTCGGGCACAAATGCATCGGCGCCCGGGTCAACGGGCGGCTGGTCGCGCTGGAACGGCAGCTGGAGAACGGTGAGGTCGTCGAGGTCTTCACCTCCAAGGCGCCCAATGCCGGGCCCAGCCGGGATTGGCAGACCTTCGTCGTCTCGCCGCGTGCCAAGGCCAAGATCCGGCAGTGGTTCGCCAAGGAGCGTCGCGAGGAGGCGCTGGAGAGCGGCAAGGAACAGATCAACAAGGAGGTCCGCCGGGTCGGCTTGCCGCTGCAGCGGTTGATGAGCGTCGACGCCATGACCGCCGTCGCCCACGAGCTGCACTACAGCGATATCTCCGCGCTCTACACCGCGGTCGGCGAACATCAGGTCTCCGCGCACCATGTGGTGCAGCGGCTGATGGCCCAGCTGGGCGGGATCGGCGATGTCGAGAACGAACTCGCCGAACGGTCCACCCCCTCCACCACGCCGTCCCGGCAGCGGCTCACCGGCGATGCCGGCGTGCTGATCCCCGGCGCCGAGGGGACCGTCGCCAAGCTGGCCAAATGCTGTACTCCCGTACCGGGCGACGAGATCATGGGTTTCGTGACCCGCGGCGGGTCGGTCAGTGTGCACCGGGTCGACTGCACCAATGCCGATTCGCTGCGCGCCCAGTCCGAGCGCATCATCGAGGTGGAATGGGCGCCGTCACCGCATTCGGTATTCCTGGTGGCCATCCAGATCGAGGCGCTGGACCGCACCAGGCTGCTCTCCGACGTCACCAAGGTGCTCGCCGACGAGAAGGTCAATATCCTGTCCGCCTCGGTCGCCACCCACGGTGACCGGGTGGCCATCAGCAAGTTCACCTTCGAGATGGGTGACCCGAAGCATCTCGGGCATTTGCTGAACGTCGTCCGCAATGTCGAGGGTGTCTACGACGTGTACCGGGTGACCTCGGCCGCCTGAGCGTCCTCGCGCCTGCGCTGCGGTGGTTCGTCCCCCCTGCGCGACCGCTGTGGCCGGGCTTCGGGTGGGCCCGCGCGGCCGCCGCGGTGGTCGCGAAGGCCCAACGCCGCGCCGGCGTGGGCCGGTGACGGCGCGCGTATCCCGGGGCGCCACCGCTCGGGTCCGCGGCGGTTCCCGCCCTTCGCGTCGACTGGAAGAGGGGTGTGCCCGGTCGTGTTTCGGGGCCTTGGCAGCCGATTCGGGGACGCCGGAAGAATATAACGTTCGGGCTTCGGCGCGCCGCGTCCCGTACGGGTCGCGCTGGCGGGTCGCGTAAACTCTTCGGCGCTTCAGCGGTCATAGCTGGAATCTGTTACCGTTTACTGCGTTTCGTCGCGCTCGGTAACTGCGGTAGGACTGATTGCGGGTCGCTATGGCTGGATGCACAAGATTCTCGGGGATGCTGATCGCATTCACCGTCGCTGTGGCGACGGCGGCAGCGGGCACACTCGCCGCTCCCGCGTACGCTCAACCGCCGAATCCGGCGGGCCCGTCGACCCAACTCACGGTGACATCGTGTCCGGCACTGTACGCCTTGGGGATCCAGGGCACCGGCGAATCGTCGCCGGATGCCGCGCCGACGACCGATACCGGCATGCTGTCCACCGTCTTCCGGCCGCTGCTGGCCGCGGCGCCCGACAAGGGTCTGGTCGAACGTGCCTACGTGCCCTACGAGTCCAGCTTCGGCGGGGTCGACGGCGGCAGCGCCACACCGTACTCGGATTCGGTGCGGGGCGGCCTGATCCGGCTGCGCAGTATGGCGAGCTCGGTGGCGCAGCGCTGCCCGGAGACCCGCTTCGCGATCGTCGGATATTCGCAGGGCGCGCATGTGGCCTCGGTATTCGCGCAGGAGATCGGCCAGGGGCAGGGCGGCCTGCCCGCCGAGAAGGTCGCCGCCGTCGCGTTGATCGGTGATCCGACCCGTAACGCCGGTGCCCCGCTGTTCCCCGGTGCGCCGGGCAAGGCCAACCCCGACCCCGCGCCCGGTACCGAGGGCACCGAGATCGGGCATATCGCGGCACTGAATCAGACGCCGGCCACCGGCGGCGGTATCGCGCCGGACCGGGATACCGCGGAGAATTTCGGTGCGCTCACCGGACGTGTGGCCAGTTTCTGCGCCGCGGGCGATCTCGCCTGCGACGCTCCCGAGGGGGCGCCGATCCTGAAGGCGGTGGCCGGCGTCGTCGGGCAGATGAAGCTCAGCGGCGGTGATCCGATCGCCTCGCTCACCTCGATCGCCCAGGCACTGGCGTTCACCTCGATCAAAACGGCCACCAAGGTGGTCAACGAGGACGTCCAGGGCACCTCGCTGGCGACGCTGAACATCTCGCCGAAGAAGTCGATCTCCGAACGGCTGGCCGATGCCGCCGATCCGCGGACGCCGCTGGATATTCCGGGCGCCATGCGCGCTCTGCTGAAAGTGGGCATGATCGGGCTGAACGCCGTGGTCACGGTCGTCCGTACGGTGCTGAACCCCACGGCGATCGCCGAACTGGCCACCGCCGGCCTGGCGAATCCCCCGGCGGCGCTGATGATGCTGGGAGTCAAACTCCTGGGTGCGATTCCACAGCTCGTTCCGCCCACCACCGGTATCCGATTGGTGAGTCAGGCTTTCGACGCGGTCGTCGACAACATCACCGACAACCACGCCCTGCTCGACACCACGACCTGGGTGCGTTACTGGGACACCATCCAGCGGCACCAGGCCTATGGCAATGCGGCCATTTCGGCCACCGGTGAGGCGCCCACCCGCTTCATCGCCGACTGGTTCGCCGCCGCCGCGCGGGATCTCGCCGCGGTACACGGCGGCGGCAACGAACCGGTCGCGGAAAAGGCGGCACCGCAGGTCCCGAGCCTGCCGGACAGCGGAGTTCCCGCTCCGAACGGATTCGCGGGGCCCGATCCCGGCGCGTCGCCTGCGCCCGCTCCCTCCGGTACGGGACAATTCCCATTTGGGACAGGAGTGAACAATGGTGCCCCGGAGGGTCCGGTGACCGCCACTCCTGCACCCCGTACAACCGAAACCGACTCGTTCTCCGTGAACTGATCGCCGAGAGGGATCGATGATGCCAGATCACGCGCCCGGCGCCACGGGAATGGGGGAATGTTGAAGTCCTACAAAAAGCTCGATCGATGGTACGGTCCGCTGGAGCCGGAAGGGGCTCGCGACACGGACGCGTCGCCCCGCGCGCCCGAGCCCGGCGGCGAGGCCGTCCCGGCGGCCGATGACGACGGCCCGGCCAGGTACCCCGACTACATCGCGGAGGCCGGAAGCGCGACCGCCCGGCCCGATCCGGCGCCCGCCGAGCTGTCCGGCCGCCGCACCGAATTCACCGGCGGCTGGTCGGACTGGGTCGATGCGCCCGACGACGACCGGAACGCGGACCTGGTGCGGTTTCCCTGGACCGACGACGAGGAACTCACCGAACCCGCGCGGATCGGCCGTACCCCGGCCCGGCTCCGCGATATCGAGGCCGATCGCGGCGCCCGGCGGCGCCGGACCGCCGGAGTACTCCTCGCCGCCGTGGTGCTGCTCGGGATCGCGGCCGCCGTGGTGCTGTATCTGCTGGCCCCCGGCACACCCGGTGCCGCCGGTCCCGGAGCGGCTCCCGACGGGGGCGCGGGTCTGCGCTTCACCGCCGGGAGTACCGGCGCCGATCCCGGCGCGGCGGCATGCCCGTCCGAACAGAGCGCGCAGGTGGTGCGCGGTGCGGGCCCGGGCGGGACGAATTCCGGACCCGAAGCCGTGCTGCGCTTCCAATACGCCTACTACGTGCAGCGTTCCGGCGTCGAGGCGCGCGCCGCGGTAGCGCCCGACGCCCCGGTGTCCTCCGCCGAGGTGATCCAGGCGGGTATCGACAGCGTCGCGCCCGGCACGGCGCACTGCGTCCGGATCGTGACCGTGGCCAATGGCCGGTACACGGTCGAGGTCACCGAGTTCCGGCCCGGTGGCGAGCCCGCTACCTACAGCAGGCAAACGGTCACCACCGCGGTGATCGACGGCCGCACCCTCATCACGGGTATTTCGGCCGGATAGAGGAGAGTGCTGCGATGGGAGAGGATTGGAGCCGCTGGCTCGACACCGCACCGGATGCCGAGGTGACGGACGAGGCAGACGGGAACCGGAAGGCACGGGTGGTGCGGTTGCCGGGTGGCGCCCGGACCCGTGCGGCCGGTGAACCCCGGCCGATCCTGGTGGTGGGCGGCTGCGGCGGTGCCGGTACCACGACCACCGCGCTCGGGCTGGCGGGCGAGCTCGGCCTCGCGGGTACCGCCACGATCGCGGTGGACGCCACCCCCGCGGGTGGTGATCTGGCCCTGCGCGGCGCCGACGAGCATCTACACCCGATCAGCATGCAGCAGTGGTTGTACGGCCGCGGCGACGACGAACCCGCCCCGTTGAAGGACTGTATGTCCCGAGCGACCTCCGGAATCGGCCTGCTGTGGCGGGATGCCGCACCGTTGCGCCGCCGCGCGAGCTATCTGACCGTGGCACGGGCGGTTGATCAGGCCGGATACACCGGCGTCTACGACGGCGGGAACCCGATCGCGAGCCGGCAGTTGCGACCGCTGCTCGACGACGCGGATGTCGCGCTGGTGCTGACCATCCCGGCGCGCGTCGATGCGGCCAACCGCCTGCGGGTGACTCTCGAATGGCTCGACGACGAATACGGCGACTCGTCGGAGCCCATGGGCGGCGGCATCGTCGGCGACACCACCATCGTGGTCTCCCACCAGCAGCGCGGCGCCGATTCACGGGTCGCTGACCATTTGCGGGAACATCTGGCGGGCTGGGTGCGCGATATCGTCGAGGTGCCCTACGACCCCCATCTGGCCCGCGGTGAACTGGTGCGTCATGCCGCACTCGCCGACGAGACCCGGCAGACCTACGAGCGACTACTCGCGGGGATGGCGTCATGATGCGATTCCGCGATCCCTGCTCCTCCGCCGCGGGCACTGTGGACCGTGGCCGGCACTCTCGCGGCCGCGCACTCGCTGCGACGATGCGACGTCCCGCGCGGACTGCGTGTGTCGCCGCCGGCGCGGGAAACGGCACGGTGCGATCCCTCCGCCGACCCCGTGGGCTCCGCGGACTACAGGTAGCGCCGCCGAGGGAGGCATTATGTCCCTTGCTATGAATCTTCCTCGCCGACCCGACCGTAACGCTGTCGCCGGAGTGGTACCGCCGCCGGAGTCACGCCGTGCCGCGGTCTGGGACCGTCCTGTTCCCGGTGCCGGCCGTGCGCCGCTGGTGTGGCTGCTGGGTGTCCACGGCGGCGCCGGCGCCAGCTCGCTGGCCCATGTCCTGGCGCCTGCCGCGGATTCGGGCCGGCGCTGGCCCGGGGTGTTCGACCGGGAATCGCCGTTCGTGGTGCTGGTGGCGCGGGAGACCATCGCCGGACTGACCCATGCGCACGATCTGCTGCGCCAGCACCACTCGGGATTCGCCGGGCCCAGCCGGGTTCTCGGCCTCATCACGGTGGCGGCGCGGCCGGGCCGGATGGCGCCGGAGATCCGGCGCTACCGCGATGTGGTCGCCTCATTGGCCGGTCAGGTCTGGCAGGTGCCCTGGTACGAGGAGTGGACGCTGGTCGAGCCGGAGAAATTGCCGGTGTGGACGCCGGGTGTCGCGACCTCACCGCAGCGCCGCCGCCGGATCGACCCACTCGAGGAGGTCCCCCTGGACATCAGGGAAATCGGATCGGAAATCGTCGCGGCCGCCCGGGCCGCGCTGGAGGAATCGGAGGCCGCCCCCACTCGGGGCCGATCGAGATTCGTAGAGGAGTGATGCCGTGATCGCCGCCGTCGAGCATGTATTCCGTGTCGTGCTCCCCGCGCTCGCGCGGACCGAATGTTGCACCTCAGCTATCGAGAAAGGCACCCGATGAGCACCGTACTTCTCGCCGTTCACCAGGTCTACGACACCGTTGTTGTGGCCCAGGTGGGCAATCCGACGCCCGAGGCTCCGCCCGGATCGGAGAAGATCCTGCAGCTGGTGCGATACCTCACCTGGTTCGTCCTGCTGTCCGGGATCTGCGGCATCATCTACGCGGGCGGCAAGTTCGCGTGGGAGAAATGGACCGGCGGTGGACTGGAGTCCCCGAAGATGGTGGCCGGAGCGATGATCGGCGGCGTGGTCGCGACCAGCGCCGGCACGATCATGAACGCCGTCATCGGAACGTGAGGTTGTCATGGATGTGGTCGGGGCGGCCGGTGTTCTCGCGTACAAGCAGATGCCGGCCGAAGTGTTGGAACCGTTGATGCAGTTGCTGAACTGGCTGCTCTGGTTCGTTCTCATGGGCTGTCTGGCGTGGATGATCGTTTCGGCCGGGAAGCTGTGGCTGACGTTCAAGGGCGATCTGGCGATGAACGACGCCTCGCACGGGGTGCTCATGAGCCTGCTCGGCGCGATCGTGGCCAGTGGCGCCTCCGGTATCGCCCTGGCGTTCCTGCCCGGATGATCCGGGGCGAGGCGAGGAGAACGACCTGCGCATGAAATCGACCGTGATTCCGGCCCCGCGCCGGTCCGGCCGGCCGTACGCCCTCGGGGCCGCCCCTGTGTTGTCCGCGTTGCTGCTGGTCGGCGTCGTGGGCTGTGGCGGCGGGGATGCCGCGGCACCGCCCGATCTGTCGGCGCCCCCGACGAATGTGCGCTGGGTGCCGTTCCAGGGCGTATCGTTACCGCATAGCGATCAGGGTCCGAAGGCTCAAACCGACGGCGCTGCAACGGGTTTCGAGCAAAATCCCACCGGCGCCGGGGTGGCCGCCATGGTGCACGCCGTGCGCCTGGCGATCGCCGACGACGGACAGTGGTCGAATATCGTTGCCCGGGAAGTGGTTCCGGGCCCGGCGAAGGACGAATGGGCGGTGAACCGGGTGCAGCTGTCGATCAGTGGTCCCGCGGATCCGGTCTACGCGCCGCGGCTGCTGGGTTACCGGATCACCGAGTACAGCGACCAGCGCGCGGCGGTGGATGTGTACAGCGAGTACTCGGACAGCTCGAAGGCGGTGAACCACACGACCGTGGAGTGGTTCGCCCAGGATTGGAGGTTACGGCTGCCGGATCCGGAATCGACCACGCGACCGATCGACCCTGTGACCGAATTACCCGGTGACACCGTGAAAGTGGAGGCCCCGAAGTGAGCGGGAAGGAGACCTATCAGCGTGACCGCGTCTCCTTCGGCGTCATCGCCTCCGCGGCGGTCCTGGCGCTGATCGTGGTGGTCGGCGTCGTCATGTGGACGGGCCGCGACGACGAACCCGTCGCGGCGGCACCGCCCCCGGCCACGGTGGGCGAGGGATTCGCCGATCCGGAGGTGGATGTGTTCAACCGGCGCATCGATATCCCCAACAACCCCGCGGGGCAGGTCCTTCCGCAGGACCCGTCCCCGCAACGCAAGCCGACGGATCCCGATTGGCTGACCGCCGCGCCGGCGGGCACCACCGACCCTCGCGGTTGGCAGCGGGTGTTCGGAGCGTCGGTGCCGTTCTCGAGTTCCGACGGTCCGAACCGGATCGAGGACGGGCTGGCCGTGGGGTACTCGCACACCCCGCAGGGCGCCGCGCTGGCCGCGGCCCAGATCACCTACCGGCTGAACGCCCGGCCGGCGGACCGTGATCTCTATGTACGGCAGGTGCGGGTTTCGGCGCAGCAGATCGCGGCCTACGACAAGGCCCTGGAAGCGGATCGGCTGCCCGAGCAGCAGCCCGAATCGGTGACCCGGTACCTCGTCGCGTCCGACGCGTTCAAGATCGACGACTACGCGGACGATATGGCGATCGTGCGGTTGGCGCTGCGTGCTCCGGCGCTCGACGCGAAGCCGGTGTGGGTGACGTTGCGACTGATCATGGTGTGGGACGCGGGGGATTGGCGGCTCAAGCCGACCACCTCGCCGAACACACAGACCGAGTATGTCGAATCGCTCGAGGGGTGGACTCGATGGTGATTCCGATGTTGGGACGGAATGTGGAAGCTCAGGTAGTGCGCGAAGAGAGCCCTTCCGAGCGCGGGGAGCGAACTCCCGCGGTCTCGTACCGGGTGTCGCTGGCCAGACGGCTCGTCACGATCCTCGCGGTGATCTTCACCGTGTCGATGGCGACGCCGGTGGTCGCCTACGGTCAGTCCTACGGGTTCGACGAGACCTGTAACGAGATACACGATGCCCTGGACGAGCTCGGCATTCCCGGCATCTCGCTCGGCGACGCCGCCTCGGCCGTGTGCAAGGCGGGTAATGCCGCCACTCATCCCGGTGAAGCGGCCACCGCGGTCAAGGACAAGGCGTGGGATTCGACCTTCGGCAAAGTGGTCGATTCGCTGATGAACGGTCTGGGCGAAGCCATCATTCTGGCGTTGACCTTCTGGATGAAGGTGCCCAACGAGGTGGCCAGTGATTCCGGTTCGCTGTTCACCAAGATCAACGACTACACATATCAAATACAGATACTGCTGCTGATGGCCTCCATCATCATCACCGGCCTCAGATTGGCCGAGGCCAGACGTGGCGGTGCGATGCAGGAGGCGGCCGAATCGTTCCGGATGTTCACCCGGGTGGTGTTCAGTTCCTGGATGCTGGGCGCGGTCATCGTGGCCGGCACCGTGGCCTCGGACCGCTTCGCCGAGTGGATCATCCAGGACTCCACCGACGGCAATGCCCGCAACATGGCCGAGCTCATGGTGAAAACCAGTAAGCTGCAAGCTTTCTCACCCGGCCTCGTCCTCATCATCGCGATCGTCGGACTGCTCGGGGCGCTGGCCCAGATCGTGCTGGCCATCGTCCGGCAGGGCCTGCTGGTGATCGCGGCCGGTGTGCTGCCGCTGGCGGCCGCCGCCTCCGGGATGAGTACCGGTAAGCAGTCGTATCAGAAGCTGGTCGGCTGGATCATCGCCTTCATGCTGTGGAAACCGGTGGCGGCGATCGTCTACATGATCGCGTTCACCACCGCCGGGCACGTGGACGAGATGACCCCGGCCGGCGGGCTGCCCGAGGCCGAGGAGGCCCAGCGCATGCTGGTGGCCATCGTGCTGCTGTGCAGTGTCGCGTTCGTCCTGCCCGCGCTGATGCGACTGGTCACGCCGGCGGTGGCCATCGTCGGCAGCGGCGGTTCGGGCCTCACCGCCACCGGTGGAACCCTGATCGCGGCAGCCGGTCTGGGTGCCATGGGTACCAAGGCGGTCGGTGCGAAGGGCGCCGCGGCGCCCGGTCGCGCCGGCTATGTAGGTGGCGCCGCGGGACCGCCGCCCCCGGGTGGCGGCCGCGGTGGCGGTGCGCCCCGGCCGATGCCCCCGCCGCGGGGTGGCGGAGGCGGCGGCGCGCCGGCCGGTGGGCAGGGACCTCGATCGAGTGGGGCCTCGGGCGGTGTACCGTCCGGTGCGTCCCGCGTGGTCAACAGGATGGGCGCAACCCGTGCCGCGACCGCCGGGATGACCCGCGCGGACCAGGCCATGGGTGATGTGGCGGGCGACAATTGGCGTAACCGTAACCCCGACTTCGGTAGGAACACCATTCCACGATGACCAGCACCGAGACCTACGAACGCCGCTCCTACGGCCTGTGGCAGAAGCCCCGCAGCGCCGGCCTTTTCGGCCTGCGGTGGGAAGAGACCGTGCTCGGCTTCGCGGTGGTGATCACCGCGCTGCTCACCGCCATGATCGGCGGTTTCCAGTGGGGCGCCGTCGTCGGCGGGGTCGGTGTGGTGATCATGGCCCCCCTCGTCATGCGACGCGGTGGGCGTTCGGGCTACGAGACGGGATTGATGATGTTCCACTGGATGCGTTCGCGCAGCCGCGGCGAGCACGTGTACCGCGGCGGCCGGTTCTCCCGGGTGCCGGGTGGTTTCACCCGGCTGCCCGGGTTGCTCGCGCCCTCCAAGCTCTACGAGGGGATCGACGCCGGCGGCTACAGCTTCGGAATGATCCACCTGCCGCAGTTCGCGCAGTACACGGTGGTGCTGCGGGCGTGGCCGCAGGGTCACGAGGCGGTCGACCAGCCGGTGATCGACCGCTGGGTCTCGGCCTGGGGTACCTTCCTCGCCTCGGTCGGCCAGACCAGCGATATCGTCGCGGTGGTGCCGGTGATCGATACCGTCCCGGAGACCGGGAACCGGCTGCTCACCGAGGTTTCCACCATTACCCGGCCGGAGGCGCCGGATCTGGCGCAGCAGGTGATGTACGAGCTGGCCACCGAATTGCCGCAGGAGCGGGTGCAACTGCTGCCCCGGGTCGCCATCACCTTCAAAGCGACCACTGCCGAGCGTCGCAAGAACCCGGCGGAGGAAGCGGTCGAGATCGGCCGCCGGCTACCGGGTATCTGCGCCGCGCTCGCCGAAGCCGGGGTCCGGGCCCAGCCCATGTCGGCCGACGAGGTGATCTCGTTCATCCGGCGCAGCTACGACCCGGCCTCCCAGGCCGACCTCGAGGTGGCCGCGGGCGAACCCGAGGGCCACGGCCTGGACTGGGCCGACGCCGGCCCCGTCTCGCACGACGAGAAATGGGATCACCTCATCCACGACGGCGGCCGGTCGGTGACCTGGGAGATGGACACCGCCCCGGAAGGCGCGGTGGACGAGCGAGTACTGCAGCGGCTGCTGGCGCCGAATCCGGAGGTGCCGCGGAAGCGGATCGCCATCGTGTACCGGCCGCATTCGGCGGCCGACGCGGCCGAGATCGTCGACGACGATTTCAAGAACGCCCTGGTCGCTCAGCAGAGCGAACGCGGTGTGGTGTCGGCGTCGGCGACGCTGCGGGTCGGCGCGACCCAGCAGGCCCGGGAGGAGCAGGCGCGCGGGCACGGTGTCACGCGGTTCGGCGCACTGGTCACCATCACCGAGCCGAACCGCGGTGACCTGCCGCGGATCGAGGCGATCACCCGCGACCTGTCCACGCAGGCCCGGCTCAAGATCCGTCGCTGCTACCGCTACCAGGCGGCGGCCTTCGCGGCATCGCTCGGTTGCGGGGTGATCCTGCCCGAGCACGCGACCATTCCCAAAGCATTGGCGGGGTGAACGACTGATGGCACGCGAGCACGAGCCACCCGTACGAGAGCGCAACAGAACCCGGGTCGCCACCGGCGACCGGTCCCGCGCCGGCCGGGACGACGAACGGCATATCCGGGGCGACCGGGACGGGCAGCGCGGATCCGGCGCCGCCGCCCGGCGCGATCCCGAACGCTCGCGGGCCGATCGCCGTACCCGTACCGGGGGCGACGGGTCGGCGGGCGGCCGCGCTCGCCGCACCCGGGTCGATACGGCCGCCGACCGGGCGATGGGCACACCGGAGTTCGACAAGGCGGCCCGCCGGGCCAGGGCGCGGGCCGAGAAACGCCGGCAGCAGGGTCCGCCGCTGCTGGACGCGGCGACCCGCTCGCGGCTCGAGGAAGTCAGCCGGGAAGGCGCGGGTCTCCGGGCGGCGTGGGCCACCTTCCGGATCCGCACCGACGATATCCGCCGCCGCAACTACGCCGCGCGCGCCGAACAGGAATACCAGGACGGGTTCGACCGCCAGACCGCCCAGCTCACCGACCGCGGGTTCGCCGGGGCCGGGGGTGGCCGGATGAACGTGGTGGGCCGCCCGGTCGAGTACCGGGCCACCACCGCGCAGGTCGCCGGGTTGTGGCCGTGGTCGGTCGGCGCGGGCGCACCGCTGATCGGTACGCCGCTCGGTTCCCACCTGCACACCGGAGCGCCGGTGTGCTTCGACCCGATGAACTGGTTCATGCGCGGAAGTTTCATCACCGCGCCGAGCCTGTTCGTGCTGGGCCTCAACGGTTTCGGTAAATCGTCGCTGGTGCGGCGGATCGTGCTCGGCGGAGTCGCGCAGAACATCACCCCGCTGGTGCTGGCCGATGTGAAGCCCGACTATCGGCGGCTGGTGGAACTGGTCGGCGGTCAGGTAATCGATCTCGGGTACGGCCACGGCAAGCTCAACCCGCTGGCCGGCGGCGTGCTCGGCGATATCGTGCCGCGGCTGGAGGGGCATCCCGAGCTGCAGCGCCAAGTGCTGCAGGATCTGCGGGCCCGGCAGGTGACGCTGATCGCGGGTCTGGTGGAACTGGTGCGTGGCGCGCGCGTGCGCGATTACGAGGAGACCCTGATCTCCACGGCCCTGCGGATCCTGTACCGGCCGGGCAGCGGGTTCACTCCGGACCAGCCGCCGATCATGGAGAATCTGCTCGAGGTCATCGTCGCCGGCGGCGAGGAGATGATGCTCGACGCCGGTGCGGACAGCCCGACCGAGTACCACGAGGCGATCCGCGGGTTGCGGCGGTCGCTGCGTGCCCTCACCCAGGGCCCGTTCGGCGCGGTGTTCAACGGGCAGACCTCGGTGCCGATCGATACCGATTCGGTCGCGGTGTGCATCGACGTCTCCCATATCCCCAACGGGGACAAGAAGCTCAAGGCCGCCGTCATGCTGGCCTGCTGGGCGGACGGATTCGCCGCCGTCGAGGCGGCGCATACGCTCACCGACGCGGGGATGGCTCCGCAGCGGTACTTCCAGGTCGTCATGGACGAGCTGTGGCAAGTGCTGGGCCTCGGCGATTTCATGGTCGACCGCGTCGACGAACTCACCCGTCTGCAGCGCGGTATCGCCACCGCGCTGATCATGATCAGCCACACCATCAAGGACCTGCAATCGCTGGGGTCGGAAGCGGCCATCGCCAAGGCCCTGGGGTTCCTGGAGCGCGCTCGTGCCAAGATCTTCGGCGCCCTGCCCGGCGAGGAGATCAAACGGCTGGACAGCACGGTGCCCTTCACCGCGGCCGAAGAGGAGATGGTGACCAGTTGGTCGGCGCCGCAGGCGCTGACCGGTGAGGCCCTGAGGCCGGGGCAGGTCAGGCCGTCCCCGCCGGGTACCGGCAAGTTCCTGCTGAAGATCGGTGAGGACCGGCGGCCGGGAATTCCCTTCCATATGGAATTCACCGAGGCCGAGCGGCTCAGCGGGATCCACGACACCAACCAGCGTTTCGAGGAATTCACCTCCTACCCGGGGCGCTATGCCGCCGAACAGGCCGCGGCGCCGGACAGTCCGGACCCGGTAGGCGGGAGAAATTCATGATGCCGCATCGGTCCTATCGCCGGGTCTCGCCGGAGGTCCGGGCCGCCGCGGTGGAGCAGGTGCTCGCGCTCACCAGCAAACTGCGCAGCGAATCGGAGGCGTGCCGGCTGGTCGCCGAACAGATCGGGGTGCACACGAATTCGGTACGGAACTGGGTGCGCGCGGCGGAGGGGCCGAGCCTGGAGCGGATGGACGCGGCAGCTCTGCGTCGTAAGGTCGCCGCGCTACAACAGCAACTGGCGGCGGCCGCGGAGGTGAACCGCGCCCTGGCCGACACCCTCAACGAAACCCGGCGCGAGACGTGAACCCCGCGGGAGCGCGGTGAACGCGAAATCGGTGCTGTGGACCTGCCTCGGTCTGGTACTCGGCCTGATGACGGTCATTCTCGTCATCGTCATGCCCGCCGTGGACGACCCGTGCGAGGGCGGGTCGGTGCTCGACCCGAGCCAGGCGACGCTGCCGCCGCTGGGCGGATACCCACCCGGTGACCCGCGCGCGGCGGGTGAGACGGGGATCCCGGACGGCTCCACCGCCAACCCCACCGCGATCGCGACGCCCTCGCTGGCCGCCGGCGCGGGCCCGCTGGGCCGCAGCCGGCCGATGGCCGCGGGAACCTATTCGGTCTCGGATGTCTTCGGTTCGCGCGGCGGCGGTCACAAGGGTGTCGACCTGGCCGCGCCGGACGGCACCCCGATCTTCTCGGTCGCCGACGGAGTCGTGGTGGCCGCGGGCCCGGCCTCCGGTTTCGGCAACTGGATCGTGGTGGATTCGGTCGACGCGGGCAATGGGCGCGCGTACTCCGCCGTGTACGGGCATATGTGGGACAGCGGGGTGCTGGTGCGGGTCGGCCAGCCCGTGCAGGCCGGCCAGCATATCGGCGCGGTGGGATCGGCCGGTGAATCCAGCGGGCCCCATCTGCATTTCGAGATCGTGCCGGGCGGCCGGTTCACCGGTGGCCGGCAGATCGACCCGCTGCCCTGGCTCGACGGCGCGCCCACTCCCGATCTGGGTGGTGCCCGCGCTTATTCCACCGATCCGGCGTGTGTACGCGGTTTCGGTACTCCGGGTGGGGCCTTGGCCAATGGGAAAGTGCCGCCGGAACTGGAGATCTGGTACCGCCGCGCGGGGTCGCTGTGCCCCGAGGTCACCCCCTCGCTGCTGGCCGCGCAGGGGCGGCAGGAGTCCGGTTTCCGGCGTGGGCTCACCTCGCCCGCGGGCGCGCAGGGGCTCGCGCAGTTCCTGCCCGGCACCGCCGCGAGTATCAATCCCGACGACGGTCAGCCGTATGTGATCGATGCCGACGGTAACGGGGTGGCCAGTGTGTGGGACGACGGTGACGCCATTGTCGGACAGGGCCGGTACATGTGCGCGATCGCGCACAAGATCACCGGCTGGCTCGGGGAGGGGCGGGTGCAGGGCGATGTGGTGGCGCTGACGCTGGCCGCCTACAACGCGGGCGAGGGCGCGGTGCTGGCGTCCGGCGGTATGCCGAACCAGGTGGCCGCGCACTACTCCGAGACCCAGCCCTATGTCACCAATATCCTTGCCATGGAAGCGGAGTACCGCGATCCGGGAGCCGCGGGCCGTTTCACTCCCGACAGTGCAGGGTCGGCCGGCGACCAGGTCGTCCAGGCCGCGCACGAATGGCTGGGCACGCCCTACGTGTGGGGTGGCGGTGGCCCACAGGGACCCAGCGGCGGCGGACTCGACGGACCGGGGCTGACCTCGGCGGCGGTATTCGCCGCGTCGTCCGGCGCGGTCTCGCTGCCGCGCACCGCCGAACAGCAGTGGGAGGCCGGGACCGAGGTGCCGGTCGCCAAGGCGCAGCCGGGGGATCTGGTGTTCAGCGAATTCGGACCGCGCGGACCCGCCCGGGTCGGAATCTACAGCGGGAACGGGCAGATGATCCAGGCCGCGCCCGCGCTGACCGCGGACTCTCCCGGCGGCGTGGCCGAAACTGCCGTACCCGGCGACGCCCGGGCGAGGAGGGTGCTGTGAACACGCGCGGATCGGCGCCGTTTACGAGGTCCGGGCGGTTAGCCTGGAACGAGAAGGCGAGTGCTGGTGCGGGACTGGTGGTGGTGCTGATGCTGGGCATCACGGTACTGAGCGGATGCGGCGGCAGTGGCGAGGACGTGGGATCGGGTGGCGCCGTGGCCACCTCGACCACCCGGCGGCTCGAGGCCGTGCCCGCCCCGGATCCGGTGACCCCGGACGGGGTCGCGGTGGCGGCACTGCGCGAGATCTCTCAGTGGGAGCCCGCCACCGAGGTTCCGGGCGCCTCGCTGGAGCGAGCGCGGAAATGGCTGGGACCCAGCCTGCTCCGGGTGCTGGACGCGTCGACGGCCACCGCCGGCGCGCCGGCGGTATCGCTGCAGTGGGGTGATTGGGCGGCGGCCGGGGCGCGGGTGGAGGCGTTCACCTTCGCCTCCGGCGATCGGCCGCCGGCCGGACCGGATCCCGGTGTGCAGCAATTCAAGATCGGAATCGAGCAGACCGTCGTCTATCCGGACGGCCGCGAGGAACCCCTGGCGCCGTCCACTGTCATCGCGACCGTCGTTCGTACGCCGCAGGGCTGGCGTCTGGACGGCTACCGGTGACCCGGCAGGCATCATTCAGGAGGCAGTAATGGCCAAGAAGAAACCGGTGAAGGACCCGGCCGCGATCGGGCCCGATCTGACCCTCATCGCGATCTACGTCGGCGGCGCCGTCCTGGGGACCGTCTGGGTGGCCCTGCATCTGGGCAATATGCTCTCGCTGCAGAAACAGGACATGCCCGTCAACCCGATCGATATCGTGGCCGGGATGGTCAAGGGCGAGTTGCACTGGCCCACCGGTACGACGGTGATCCTGCTGCTCGTCCTGCTCGCGCTGGCCCTTTTCGTGCTGTACAGGCGGCGGGCCACGGCCAGACGCATGGTGGGCCGCCTCGCTGTGGACGACAAGGCCGATGTGATGGGCAACGGCGGCGCCATCGCCGCCCTGACCGAGGCCGGGGTCCGGGAGAAGGCCCAGAACATGGGCGTCAAGCTCGGCTACAACGACGCACCCGGGGTGCCGATCGGTGTCGCCGTCGCCGACGGCACGATGCTGTACGGCTCCTATGAGGACCTGCACCTGGACATCTGGGGTCCGCGGCAGGGCAAATCGACCTCCCGGGTCATTCCGGCGATCCTCACCGCCATCGGCCCGGTGCTGGCCACCTCGAACAAACGCGATGTGGTCGACGCGACCCGCGATGTCCGCGAGGCCAAGGGCAGCCGCACCTTCGTCTTCGACCCGCAGGGCGTGGCCGCCGAAGAGCCCACCTGGTACTGGAACCCGCTGGCCTGGGTGGACGCGAACAGCGACGGCTGCGAGATGCGGGCCGCGCGCCTGGCCGGCCATTTCGCCGACAGCGACAGCGGTTCCGATTCCCGCAACGACGCCTTCTTCGATCCGGAGGCCGAGGATCTGCTGGCCGGGCTCTTCCTGGCCGCCGCGATCGCGAAGAAGCCGATCACCCAGATCTGGGAGTGGGTGACCGATCCGCAGAACATCGAACCGATCAAGTTCCTGCGCGACGCGGGCCACGATTTCTCCGCGTCCGGTCTGGCGGCGCAGTACAACGCCGACCCGCGGACCCGCAGCGGTATCTTCGGCACCGCCAAGAAGATGGTGCGCTGCCTGAAACTGCGCAATGTGCACAAGTGGGTCACTCCGCACGACCCGGCGAAGCACGAGCCGGCCCGGGCCCAGTTCGACGAACTGGAGTTCATCGAGAAGAACGGCACTCTCTACAGTCTGTCGCTGGAGGGCCGCGGTTCGGCGGCCCCGCTGGTCAGCGCGCTCACCGAGGCCGTGATCGATGTGGCCATGCGCAAGGCGTCGAGGTCGGCCTACGGTCGCTTGCCGATTCCACTGCTGGCGGTGCTGGACGAGGCCGCGAACGTGGTCCGGTGGAAGGATCTGCCCAAGCAGTACAGCCATTTCGGCTCGCGCGGCATCGTGGTCATGACCGTGCTCCAGTCCTGGGCGCAGGGCGCGCGCTGCTGGGGTGACGACGGGATGAACGCGCTGTGGTCGGCGGCCAATATCAAGGTGCTGGGCAGCGGTGTCGACGACACCAACTTCCTGCGGGAACGGTCCGAGGCCATCGGCGAGCACTCCGCCATCTCGGCCTCGGTCTCGGAATCCAAGGGCGGTAAGAGCTATTCGCGGTCGCTGGGCTCGTCCAAGACCTTCACCGTGCAGGCGCTGGCGACGCTGCCCCGAGGCCGGGCCATCGTGTTCTCCTCCGGCGCCCCGCCGGTGCTGGTGCGCACGGTGCCCTGGTGGGAGGGCGACTACGCGGCCGCGGTGAAGAAGTCCATCGAACAGCACGACCCGCAGCGCAAGACCTTGGTCACCGATCTCATCGGTTCCCCCGCGCTGGTCAAGGAGAAACCCGCGGCACCGGATCACGGCCCGGCGGGCGCGCCGACGATCCTGGACAAGAAGCCCGCGGGAGCACAGACGGAACCGGATAACGGTCCGGGCGGAACACCGGGTCCGGAGAACGGGCCGGGAGAGAGGCAGGAGGTTCGACCGCGGTGACCGAGACTTCCCGAGAGCAGCAGATACCGACCTACAAGAACGTCGTGGAGTTCGTCGAGAACTACCTCAGCGTCGTCTATCGGCGGCAGGTCAGCGATCTCAGCGATACCGTGTGGTGCCCCGAATGGTGGAAGCATACGGAAGCCATCGCGCGCCTGGATGCCATGTGGCGGGCCTGGGAACATCTGCGGCAGGACGGCGCCACCGGAATGAGTGTCTGGTTCCTCGACCACGCCGACCAGCACATGGCCGTCCTCCTCGATCCGAAGGGCCCGTTCAAGTACTGCAGCGTGCGCAACGGGCACAAGGACATGCTGGTGCCGTTGCCGCTGACCGCTCCGCCCGACGGAATGTTCAGCGATCCGTTCGACAGCACCGAAGAAGCGGAGGCACCCGTCCGTCCGGCCGGCAGCGAAGTCAAGAGCTGACCGGTACCGGAGACGACGAACGCCCGTCCTGCTGGACGGGCGTTCATCGTCTCCGGCCGGAACCGCGGCCTACCGGCTGCGTTCGAGGCCCCGGGCCAGCTGTTCCTGTTCCCGGGCGCGCTGCACCGCCGGTGCCCGGTCGGGCCGGTTGCGTACCGCCTCGCTCGGTGGGGTGGCCTGTCCTACCTCGACCAGCATCCGGGCCGCGGCCAATTCCGGTGCGACACCGATCTTGGCCAGATGCGCGGCCAGCGCCGCCCGCCGCTCCACCGAGTCGTAGCGGACCGTGTCCGCCGCGCTGCTCGCCTGATCGGACTTCTCGGCGAACGAGCTCATCGAGAAGCGGTCCTTCTCGAGCTGGACACCGCGATAACCGGGCGCTTCCCGATGCGGCACCGAGGTGCCCGGTGGCCCGATCTCCGCGACCGACCGCGAAATGGTCTGTGCCAGAGCCAGGTTGCGCGGATCCTTGGCCTTGGCGTCGCGCGCTTCACGGATCTGCAGCTCCCGGGCCTCTTTCACCCGGGCCTCGGTCATCTTGACCCGCATCTCGGCTTCCCGCTGACCGCGCTCCCGGGCCTTGAGTGCGACCAATGTCGCGATCTGCAACATCGTTTTCATCATGGCCGCGGTTTCCCGGCCGATGTCGTCCAGTTCCTCGGACATGGCTGCTCCCCGATACTGCGGTGTGCACTATAGGACGGTGTGGTGCCACGGCATCGCGGACCGCGCCGGCGGATCGGGATCCGCGGCCCGGCCCGCGAACCGCCCGGCGACAGTCCGCCCGGCGCGACGCGAACACCGGAAGAACCCGCGAGTGGTGCCCCGGCCCGGAATTGCGACCGGCGAGCACGACTTGGTCACGCGCACTCCCTTTTTCGAGATTACCCGAGAACTGGGGGCTCGGTCTTCGCAACGTTGCGCCGACCAGCATATATCGCCGGTAACCGCGGTGCGGGGAACGCGCCGGACGGTGGGACCGCCGGGATCAGTCGATCCGGACCGAGTTCAGCGTGACCGGCTGCGTCGGTTTGCCGTCACCGGGGCCGTTGGACTCGTCCTGGCCCTGACCGGCGATCTTGTCCAGGGTCGCCAGGCCACCCTCGTCCACGGTGCCGAAAATCGTGTAGTTCGGCGGGAGCATCGAATCGCCGTACACGATGAAGAACTGGCTGCCGTTGGTGCCCGGCCCGGCATTGGCCATGGCCAGGACGCCGCGGCTGTAGCTGATCGGCTGCTGCAGGGCCGGATCGTTCGGCGCGAACTGATCGGTGGGGTACTCGTTGTCGAATTCGTAGCCCGGGCCACCGCTGCCGGTACCGGTCGGGTCACCGCACTGCAGCACCTTCAGGCCCTCGCCCTGGGTGAGGCGGTGGCAGTTCGTGCCGTCGAAGTAACCCTGGCCGGCCAGACTGGCGAAGCTGTTCACCGTGCAGGGCGACTCGGCGTTGTTCAGCGTCAGTCCGAGGGGGCCCTGGTTGCTGTCCACGCTGATGCTCAGCGAGGAGTTGCCGTCCCCGGTCTGGATACCCTCCGCTCGCGGTTTCTGTACCGGCTTGGCCGCGGGTTCCGCGCTGTCCCGGTAGGTGCAGTTCACACTGGCGGGTTTGGCGGCCGCCGGCGGTGGCGCCGCCACCGCCGGCGTGCTGGACAGTGAGGCGTCCGGTGTCTGCGAGGCATTGGAGGCCGTATCGGCGCTCTCGCCGCCGCGGGTCAGAAAATACACCCCGGTCACCGCGGCGATCACCACGACGACCCCGAGCGCCGATCCGGCGATGGTCAGTTGTTTACGCTTGCGCGCGCGTTCGGCCCGGTTGGCGAGCTGTCGTTCCAGCTTGCGTTTCGCCGCCGCTCGGCGTTGTTCGTTGCTGGGCACTACCACGTTCCTCCCGTGCGGCGGCCGGGCCGGCAGGCCCGGCCGGTCGCGGCTGGTCTGTTGCTTCCGGCACTAGAGTCTGCCATCTCCGGCGGCCGGCACCCGGATATCGACCGGACCGGCCGCCGCGGGGTGCGGGTACAGCGGAACCGGTTGGACTCGACCGGGGCGGGTGGGGGAAACTGGTTCACCGTGACCAAGACCAGCAGCTTCTCCGCCCCGAAGGGGGTGCCGGATTACGTTCCGCCCGGTTCGGCCGAGTTCGTCGCGGTACGCGACGGTCTGCTCCGTGCCGCCCGACTCGCCGGGTACGGGCATATCGAGCTGCCGGTCTTCGAGGACACCGAACTGTTCGCCCGGGGTGTCGGCGAATCCACCGACGTGGTGAGCAAGGAGATGTTCACCTTCTCCGATCGCAGCGAACGCAGCGTCACCCTCCGCCCCGAGGGCACCGCCGGGGTGATGCGCGCGGTGATCGAACACGGCCTGGACCGCGGCCAGCTACCGGTCAAGCTGAGCTACGCCGGCCCGTTCTTCCGCTACGAGCGGCCGCAGAAGGGCCGGTACCGGCAGTTGCAGCAGGTCGGTGTGGAGGCCATCGGTGTCGACGATCCCGCGCTGGACGCCGAGGTCATCGCGGTCGCCGACGCCGGATTCCGGAGTCTGGGCCTGACCGGGTTCCGGTTGGAGATCACCTCGCTCGGTGACGAGACCTGCCGCCCGCAGTACCGCGAACGACTGCAGGAATTCCTGTTCGGGCTGGACCTGGATGCCGAGACCCGGCGGCGGGCCGAGATCAACCCGCTGCGCGTGCTCGACGACAAGCGGCCCGAGGTGCGAGAGATGACCGCGACGGCGCCGCTGATGATCGATCACCTGTCCGAATCCGCGAAGACCCACTTCGACCAGGCTCTCGCGCACCTCGACGCGCTCGGCGTGCCGTATGTCCTGAACCCGCGCATGGTGCGCGGTCTGGACTACTACACGAAGACGACCTTCGAGTTCGTGCACGACGGGCTGGGCGCCCAGTCCGGGATCGGTGGCGGCGGCCGCTACGACGGCCTCATGGCCGAGCTGGGCGGGCAGGCGCTGTCCGGGATCGGCTTCGGCCTCGGTGTCGACCGCACGGTCCTGGCGCTGGCCGCCGAGGGCGTGACGGCGGGCGACCCGGCCCGTTGCGAGGTATTCGGTGTTCCGCTGGGTGAAGCCGCCAAACAGCGCATGGTGGTCCTGGCCGGTGAGTTGCGCGCCGCGGGGGTCCGGGTGGATCTGGCCTACGGCGACCGCGGGGTGAAGGGCGCCATGAAGGCCGCGGACCGGTCGGGCGCGCGCTCGACGCTCATCCTGGGCGATCGCGACCTGGCCGAGGGGACTATCGGGCTCAAGGATATGCAGACCGGTGACCAGCGGCAGATCCCGCTCGACGAGATCGTCGCCACACTGGCCCCGCGGTAGCCCGATCGGTCGCCGCGGGACCGGCCGTGACAGCCCGCCCGCTGGAAATCGTTCGGGCCGACCCCGGTCGCCGGAACCGAGCGGTCGCGGAACACGCGCGGTCCGACGGCTCGTAGTACTGTCCGGTGGACCCCGTCCCCGGACCGAAATGCGCGCCGTGACCGATGCACCCCCGCCCGATCCCGACCAGCGAATCGGGCTGGACCTCGTCGCCCCCGAGCTCTACGGCCCGGTGCTGCGGCGGCTGGCGCTGGTCGCGGTCGCTCTGGCCCTCGGGATAGGCGTACTCGCCGGATTGCTGTTCGGCCCACCGGCGGGGCTGATGGCGGCATCGGTCGTGGCCGTACCGGTCGTCGGATACGTCGTGGCAGTCCAGCGGCGCCGGCTGTCGCTGCGTGGGGCCGTCGTCGAGGCCCGCACCCTGCTGGGTGCCCGGTCACTCGATATCGCGGCCGTCACCGGCGTGGAGCTGCTCGTGTACCCGGGGCGGCTCAGTCGCCTGGTACTGCGGCTCACCGCCGGCCCCGACCAGCAGATCGTCCCGCTGGCCATGTACACCGACGCCGGTAGCGGTCGCGAGCTGCACCTGCTGGGACTGCGGCGGCTGGCGGACGCGCTGGTGCGCAGCGAACTCCCCGCGGCCCTCTCGGTCGCCGATCTGCTCGTCCATCAGCTCCGCGCCGAGGCCCGCGACGCGCCGCTTCCGCAGCGGCCGCTGTACCGGGCGGTGACGCTGACCCGGGCCAAGGACTATGTCGCTCCGATCGTGCTCACCGACCAGGAGATCGCGACCCTCTACTGAGCGCCGAGTCCTCGGCGGCCGCTATCGGACCGCCTCGGGAGAGCGCGCGGGTGCCGGCACCCGTCGCCCGGGCAACCAGGGTGTGCGGCAGGAACGTGTCCGATCCCGTCGCACCCCACCGCCGCGACGAGAGCGGTGCGGACCGGTCGGTGTACGCGTGCCGTCGATCGCCCTCGCCGGCGAGACGCTCAGCCCACCGTCCAGGTCTCGGAACCGGTGAGCAGGTTCTGCAGTGAATCGGTGGTCACCGGGAACCGTTCCCGCGCCGCGGCGGTCTGCGCCCGGACACCGTCGTCGTAGGTGGGCCGGTCGACCGCCCGGAAGACGCCCGTGACCACGTGGTCCAGGTCCTGGTCGGAGAGCCGGGACAGCGCGTAGGCGTATTCGGGGTCGTCGGTGTGCGCGTCGTGCACCACGATCTCGTCGTCGGGAACATTGGCCGACGGCACCACGGCGAGACCGAAACCGCGGCGCACCACGGCGTATTCACCGTCGGCGCCGAACCGCAGCGGCTCCCCGTGGCGCAGGCCGACGAGCCGGGATTCGCTGTCCCCGCGGCGCAGTACGTCGAAGGATCCGTCGTTGAAGATCGGGCAGTCCTGCAGGATCTCCACGAAGGAGGTGCCACGGTGCTCGGCGGCGGCGCGCAGCACCTCGTTCAGGCCGGCGCGGTCGGAGTCCAGGGCGCGGGCCGCGAAGGTCGCCTCGGCGCCCAGGGCCACGGACAGGGTGTTGAACGGGTGGTCCACCGAACCCATCGGGGTGGATTTGGTCACCTTGCCCGGTTCCGAGGTGGGGGAGTACTGGCCCTTGGTCAGGCCGTAGATGCGATTGTTGAACAGCAGGATCGTCATATTGACATTGCGGCGCAGCGCGTGGATCAGATGATTGCCACCGATGGAGAGCGCGTCACCGTCGCCGGTGACCACCCAGACCGACAGATCCGGGCGGGTCACCGCCAAACCGGTGGCGATGGCCGGCGCGCGGCCGTGGATGGAGTGGATACCGTAGGCGTCGAGGTAGTAGGGGAAGCGGCTCGAGCAGCCGATCCCGGAGACGAACATCAGGTTCTCCCGGCGCAGGCCGAGATCGGCGAGAAAACCGCGCACGGTGGCGAGGATGACGTAGTCGCCGCAGCCGGGACACCAGCGCACCTCCTGATCGGAGGTGTAGTCCTTGGCCTTCTGCGGGCCGTCGGCGGTCGGTACCCCGGTCAGGCCCGAGACCGGGGTGAGCCCCAGGTCGGTTCCGGTCAGCGATGTTTCGACGATGGTCATGATTCGCCCCCGTTCGTGCGATACGTGGCCCGGGCCCGCGCGGTGCGGGCCTTGTCGTGCTCGAGTACGGCCAGGGTGCCCTCCATCGCCGCGTCGATGACGCCGACGAGTTCCTGGGCGGAGAACGCGGTACCGGCGACCTTGGTCCACGGTTGGACGTCCACCAGGTACTTCGCGCGCAGCAGCATCGCCAGCTGGCCGCCGTTCATCTCCGGCGCGACGACCGTGGGGTATCGGCGCAGGACCTCGCCCAGATCGGAGGGCAGCGGATTGAGATGCCGCAGATGTAGTTGGGCCACCCGGCCGCCCCGGCGCCGCACCCGCCGGCACGCTTCCCCGATCGGTCCGTAGGAACTGCCCCAACCGATCAGCAGGACCTCGGCCGCGCCGTCGGGATCGTCCACCTCGGCCGGCGGCACGGTGATCCCGTCGATCTTGGCCTGCCGCAACCGCACCATCAGGTCGTGATTGGCCGGATCGTAGGAGATATCGCCGCTGCCGTCGGCCTTCTCCAACCCCCCGATCCGATGGGCCCGGCCCGCGGTGCCCGGGACCGCCAGCGGCCGCGCCAGCGTTTCCGGATCGCGGGCATAGGGCAGGAACTCACCCTCCGCGTCGGTCTCGAAACCCGGGTCGATGGGATCGAGATCGGCTACCGCGGGGATGGCCCACGGTTCGGACCCGTTGGCGATCGAACCGTCGGACAACAGCAGCACCGGGGTTCGGTAGGTGAGGGCGATCCGGGCGGCTTCCACCGCGGTGGCGAAACAGTCGGCCGGCGACCGCGGGGCCAGCACGGCCACCGGGGATTCGCCGTTGCGTCCGTACAGGGCCTGCAGCAGATCGGCCTGCTCGGTCTTGGTGGGCAGTCCGGTGGACGGGCCGCCGCGCTGCACATCGACGATCACCAGCGGGAGTTCGGTCATCACGGCCAGACCGATGGTCTCGCTCTTGAGCGCCAACCCGGGACCCGAGGTGCTGGTGACCCCCAGCGCGCCACCGAGGGACGCGCCCAGCGCGGCGCCGATCCCGGCGATCTCGTCCTCGGCCTGGAAGGTGGTGACGCCGAAGTTCTTGTGTTTGCTCAGCTCGTGCAGGATATCGGAGGCGGGGGTGATGGGATAGGTGCCCAGGAACACGGGCAGCCCCGCCAGCGAACCGGCCGTGATGAGCCCATATGCCAGCGCCGTGTTACCGGTGATCTGCCGGTAGGTGCCGGTGGGCAGTACCGCCGGGGCCACGCGGTAGGTGGTGGCGAAGGCCTCGGTGGTCTCGCCGTAGTTCCAGCCCGCCCGGAACGCGAGAATATTGGCCTCGGCGATATCCGGTTTCGCGGCGAACTTCTCCCGCAGGAATTTTTCCGTACCGCCGATCGGCCGCCCGTACATCCAGGACAGCAGGCCCAGCGCGAACATGTTCTTGGCACGCTGGCCGTCCTTCTTGCCGACGCCGGTGGACTCGGTGGCGGCCAGCGTGAGCGAGGTCATCGGCACCTGGTGCAGCACGAACTCGCCGAGACTGTCGTCGGACAGCGGATCGGCCGCGTATCCGACCTTGGTGAGGTTGCGTTTGGTGAACTCGTCGGTATTGACGATGACGGTGCCGCCGCGTGGTAATTCGCCCAGATTCGCCTTCAGCGCCGCCGGGTTCATCGCGACCAGCACGTCCGGCTGATCACCGGCGGTGAGGATATCGTGGTCGGCGATCTGGATCTGGAACGACGACACACCCGGCAGCGTCCCCTGCGGGGCCCGGATCTCGGCCGGAAAGTTGGGCTGGGTGGCCAGATCGTTGCCGAAGGCCGCCGCTTCGTGGGTGAACCGGTCGCCGGTGAGCTGCATACCGTCGCCCGAGTCGCCCGCGAAGCGGATGACGACACGGTCCAATACCGCTGTGCCGGAGTCGGTCTCGGCGGAAGCGGTGCCGGGGCGGCCGATATTGTCGTGGTGCGAAACCATACGCGTGCTTCACTTCCTCGTCGAAATGAGCTGCCGCTCGCCAACCTACCCCGGCGCGGGGTCGCCGCGCCGGAAAAGCACCCGGCCGGGTCGGCGGCGGAAGCGGAACGAGGTGTTCCTGCGCCTCACTTGTCTGGTACCCACCAGGGTAGATGCGCCGAGGTGGGAGGTGCCACGACCCGGACCCGGCCGGACCCGGCCCACCGGAGGGCCCGGCCGCCTGGTCGGGGGCTGCTTCTCCGCCCGGGAGAGCGGCCGGTACCGTCGCGGCTCCACCGGTCGCTCACGCGGTGGCGCTCGGGCGAACGGTACGTCGGCGTGTTCGAAGAACCGCAGGTCGGCTTCTCCGGTGCCGCGTCAGCAGGTCTGTGAGGGGTTCGTCGCGGTGGATCGGAGGGCACCACCACGCGACCGCGCCCGCCTCCCTCGCGACCCACCCGCCGGGGAGGCGGCGCCGGGGACGGTCAGGCGAAGAGCTCGAGCTGCGGGGCCGTCCGGGGCTCGACGGGGGGAGGGGTGCGGGGTTCGGCTGCACGGTCGGGAAGCAGGCCGTGCCGCTCCAGGAGCGGATCGATACGTTCGCGCAACCAGCCGGCGTATTCGGGGGCGACCACGGCACCGCGCCGGTACAGCTGGCGGTAGCGGCGCAGCAGTGCCGGATGGTGTTCGGCCAGCCAGCCCAGGAACCAGCCCCGGGTGCTGCCGCGCAGGTGCAGGGGCAGCGCGACCGCCGACGCCGCGCCGGCCGCGGCCAGTTCGCCGAACAACTCGTCGAGCTGGGACCGGCCGTCGGTGAGGTACGGGATCACCGGCGCCACCATGACGTTCACCGCGAAACCCGCGTCGCTACAGGCACGCACCAGGTCCAGCCGGGCACGTGGCGACGGGGTACCCGGTTCCAGTCCGCGGTGCAGTTCGGGTTCCAGCAGCGCCAGGGAGATACCGAGGTGCACCGGCACTTCCCGGGCGGCCAGCGTGAGCAGCGGCAGATCCCGGTGCAGCAGGGTGCCCTTGGTGAGGAGGGAGAACGGCGTCCCGGAATCGGTCAGGGCGCCGATGATTCCGGGCATCAGCCGATACCGTCCCTCCGCGCGCTGGTAGGGATCGGTGTTGGTGCCCAGCGCCACCTTCTCCCGGTGCCAGGACCGGCGGGTGAGCTCGCGCCGCAGCACGGCGGCGATATTGGTCTTCACGACGATCTGGGTGTCGAAATCCGTTCCGGCGTCGAGTTCCAGGTATTCGTGCGACCCGCGCGCGAAACAGTAGCGGCAGGCGTGCGAACAACCGCGCATCGGATTGACCGTCCACTTGAACGGCAGGTTCGATTCCTCGGGAACCTTGTTCAGCGCGCTCTTGCAGAGCACTTCGTGGAAGGTGATCCCGTCGAATTCGGGAGTCTGTACGGTGCGGGCGAATCCGGCCCGGTCCAGCCCGGGCAGCGCGCCGTCGTCGGCGTCCAGGGTTTGGTTCTGCCACCGCACCGGACCAGTCGAACACGCGTTCTATGTACTGTCAAGCAGTCGGGGTGAAATCCGGCAGCGGGGCGTGCGGGTCGGCGAAGAACGCGACCAGGTCGCGCACCGTGTCGTCGATGGGACGCGGCCGGTAGCCGAGTTCCCGGGTCGCCTTGCCGTGGTCGACCAGCGGCGCCGAGACAAGCGCGCCGAGCGCGGCCCTGGAGACGATATCGGTGCCCAGCCGCTTACCGATCGGCTCCATGACGGGGATGAGGCCCGACACCAGTTTCGGCGGGATGGAGAAGCGCGGTCCCTTCTTCCCGCCGTGCCGTGCGGCCATCCGGCACAGATCGAGCATGGAGATCATCTCGCCGCCGATCAGATAGTTCTCTCCGGTCCGGCCGTGCTCACCGGCCAGGACGAGACCGCGCGCCACATCCCGGACGTCCACCAGGTCGAATCCGCCGTCGATCATGGCCGGGATACGGCCGCGTGCGGCGTCGCGCAGCGAGCGGTTGATACGCGAGAGCGGGCTGCCGTGATCGGCCGGGCCGAAAACCCCGGTGGGATTGCAGATCACCGCGTCCAGGCCGGCGTCGACCACCGTGCGCAGTGCGATCTCACCGGCCCATTTGGACCGGTCGTACACCGGCAGGCCCGCCTCGGTGGATCGCTGGGTCGTCTCATCGATATTGCCGCCGCAACTGTACTGGTCGAAGGCGTGGATCGAGCTGGCGTGCACGAACCGCCGTACCCCGACGGCATGCGCGGCCTCGGCGACCACACGGACGCCCTCGGTGTTCACCCGCCAGGCCAGGTCGTGTTTGTCGGCGAGAGTGATCACCGCGACCAGGTGGTAGACGATCTCGGCGCCGTCGAGTGCGGCGCGCATGGATTCGGGGTCCAGGACGTCGGCGCTCACCCAGGAGATGTTCGCCGCGCCCGGCTGCCGGGGTGCCACCCGATCGATGGCGACGATCTCGTCGCCCCGCTCGGCGAGCAGCGGGAGCAGATTCGTACCCAGGTAGCCGGCTGCGCCGGTCACTGCGACCTTCATGGAGACGAGAATATAGAACTCGTTCTAATTTGCAACAGGTTCTAGTTTTGCGGTCCCCGCCGCGTCTCGTGTGCGGCAGGTCGAGTGGGCTATATTCGGGCGGCAACCATTTGGTACCGCGAGGGGTGCGCGTCGTTGCGGCACACGACATGTTCCACGCGGTGGCCACGATGATGTTCACGGAGAATCAGGGGGGAGCTCGATGAGTAATCTCTCGGTAGCGACCGAGGCGCTGCGCGCGTTCGGAATCACGAATTCCGGAATCGGGACCGAGATCGCGGCGGCCGGCAATATCGACGCGGTGGCCAATGTCGCCGCACTGACACCGGTTTTCGGTTTGATCGGCGCCGACTATCTGGCCATGTTCGCGGCCGCCCAGGTGCTGCAGGCGCGCGATATCAACGATCTGTCGGCCAAATACCAGAAACTGTCGGAGGCGGCCTTCACCTCCGCGTTCGCCTACGACGCCACCGACGACGGTACGGCCGGTGTGCTCGGCGCGGCCGGGGGTGGCCTGTGAAACCGCTCGACACCACCGCCTCCGCGGGCCTTATCGCGCCCGAACTCCAGCACGTGGCGCCGACCGTCCCCGTGAATGCTCCGGAAGCCGCCGCACCGGACCCGGCCGCCGCCATCCAGGATGTTCCGCTCGCGCAGTTGCCCGAGGGCGAACAGCCGGTGGACGCACCGGAATTCGTGCTTTCGCGGCGGATCTCCGACGACGCACCACAGACCGGGATGCCCGCGGCGGGTCTGCCCGGGTCGCCCGGGCCGGGTGGGGAGCCGGCCGGAGCGCAGGACATCCTTTCCGGGGCTGCCGAGGAGGCCTCCGCGCAGGCGAACGAGCTCCTGGGGGTGGTCGACGAGGCCGCGGCGCCGGTGCTGGAGACCGCCGAGGGCGTGCTGGGGCAGGTGCTGAACACGGCCGCCGGCGGTGGCGTCCCCGCCGGTGCCGGCGCCGCCGCGGCCGGAGCCACCCCGGCGGCGGCCGCCCCGGCCCTGCCCGCCGATCCGGTGGGAGCCCTGCTCGGTGGCGCCGCCCTGCCGGCCCTGCCCGGTATCGATGTGCTGTTCCAGCCGATCCGCGACCTGCTCGGCAGTTTCGGTACCGGGGTCATCGGAGCCCTGGACCCGACCGCGATCCTGAGCCGGTCCTCCCAGATCATCGAGGTCGCCATGGGCGTGGGCAAGAGCAGCCTGACCGCCATGGGGCAGGTCTGGGAGAGCGATGCCGCGCAGACCGCGCAGACCGCCGGGCAGGAGGCGAACAACTCCGGGCTGCAGACCAGTCAGCGCGGGATCGATATCGCTGCCCTGACCCAGGCCGCCGCCGCTGTCGTACAGCAGGGCAATGCCCAGCTCAGCACCATCGCGACCTCGTTCCTGGGACAGGCGGTCGCCCTCGCCCCGGTGGTCATGACACCGCCGGCGCAGACCGCCCTCATCGCCTCGGCGACCGAGCATCTGGGGCAGGCCGTGATCGTGGCCAACGCCACCCGCGGTGACCTCGCCGGAAAAACCGCGGAACTGGGCGGAATGGTGCAGAACCTGCTCGGGGTGGACGGGCAGAAAGCCGCCGAGGCCGCGCAGAGTGTGGCCCAGAGTGTCGGTGAGCCGATCATGCAGCAGGCGCAGAGCCTGGCCTCGGACACCTCGGCTCTCGAATCGGCGCTGGGCTCCGGCGACGACCCGGCCGCGACCACCCTCGCCGGCCTGAACTCCGGGAGCCCGGGCACCACGCCCGGCGGCCCCGGACTCACCACGGGAAGTCCGGGCCTGTCCACCGGATCGCCCGGCGGGACGCCGGGTACGCCCGGTGCGCCCTCGCTGTCCGGAGTGCCCGGAGCGAGCCAGACGCCGCTGACGGGTGTGGTCCGCCCCGGCCTGCCACTGACGGGAATGCCGTCCGCCGCCACCACGCCCGCGTCGAGTTCGTTGATGGGTTCGCCGAGTGGGGCCGCCGGGCAGCGCAACAACAACGACGACGAACACTCCCGAACGGTCGATCCCTATCGGAGCCCGACCGGTAACGACGATCTCACCGGGCCCCTCGGGGAATCCGCGCCCCAGGTCATCGGCGCGGTCGACGCCGATGAGGACGCGGGCTACGACAACCAGTTCTGAGCCCGATCGCCCCGGCGGGTCAGCGCAGGCCCGCCGGGTTGCTCAGATCGCCGGCCGAGTAGGTGTCGCAGGCCGCCACCTCGCCGGTGCGGTATCCGGTGAGAAACCATTTCCGGCGCTGGTCGGAGGCGCCGTGCGTCCACGCCTCCGGGTTCACCCGGCCGGTCGCGGCCTCCTGGATCCGGTCGTCACCGACCGCGGCGGCGGCCGAGAGGGCGTCCTCGATATCGGTATCGGTCAGCGGCATCAGCAGCGGTGTATCCGATCCCGGCGCGGGCGTCTTGTCCGCGTAGTGGGCCCAGATACCCCCGTAGCAGTCGGCCTGTAGTTCGGTGCGCACCGCGCCGGACTCCGGGCCACGGGGATCCTGCTGCGCCCGGCCGATATCGCCGAGCAGATTCTGGATGTGGTGGCCCACTTCGTGCGCCACCACGTACTCCTGTGCGAGCGGCCCACCGGAGGCGCCGAACCGGTCCACCAGTTCCTGGAAGAAGCCGACATCGAAGTAGGCGGTCCGGTCGCCGGGGCAGTAGAACGGGCCCACTTCACTGCTCGCGTAGCCGCAGCCGGTCGAAATGCCACCGGTGAACAGGCGGATGCCGGGTTCGCTGTAGTCGACACCGGTCTGTTCGGGCAGTTCCGCCGACCAGACCGAGTCCAGGCTCTGCGCGGTGAGCACCACCCGGCAGTCCACGTACTTGTTGGCGTCGGCGCCGGTCCGGCAGTGCTCGGGAGTACCGGCGGTCTCCCCGGTGCCCTGCTGCGCATCCTCGACCCCGGTGAACTGGCCCAGCATCGAGCCCGGATCCCCGCCCAACAGCAGGGCCAGCACCAGGACGATGAGGCCGCCGGCGCCGCCGCCGAGCGCGATTTTCCCGCCCCGGCCGGGGCCCGGGCCCGACGCGGCGCGACCGGGGTCGATCTGTGATCCCTCGTTGAAGGTCATGGCTGATCCCGTCTGTGAAACCTGTCCACGGCGGCGTGCTCGGCTGCTGGCAATATATCCGTTTACGTCCGCTCGGCGGCGCCCACTACGATGGCAACCGCATCCGGAGGCCGTCCCGGTGTGTTCCGACCGTCGAAAGGAATACCGTGCTGCGCACCCACTTGGCCGGTTCATTGCGAAGTGAACAGGCCGGTCAGACCGTTACCCTCTCCGGTTGGGTGGCACGGCGGCGGGACCACGGTGGCGTGATCTTCATCGATCTGCGCGATGCGTCCGGGGTGGCGCAGGCCGTGTTCCGCGAAGGTCCGGCGGCGGAGCAGGCGCACCGGTTGCGGGCGGAATACTGCGTACGGATCGTCGGCGTGGTGGAACAGCGGCCCGCGGGCAACGAGAACCCGGAACTCCCGACCGGCGCGGTCGAGGTCGACGTCAAGGAACTCGAAGTGCTCAACGAGAGCGCGCCGCTGCCGTTCCAGCTCGACGAACAGCCCGGTGAGGAGGCCCGGCTCCGGTATCGCTACCTGGACCTGCGCCGGGAGGGTCCCGCCCATGCCATCCGGCTGCGATCCAAGGTCAACGCCGCCGCGCGCGCGGTGCTGGCACGGCACGAATTCGTCGAGGTCGAAACTCCGACGCTCACGCGTTCGACTCCCGAGGGCGCCCGTGACTTCCTGGTCCCCGCCCGGCTGCAGCCCGGTAACTTCTACGCCCTGCCGCAGAGCCCGCAGCTGTTCAAGCAGCTGCTGATGGTGGGCGGTATCGAACGCTACTTCCAGATCGCGCGCTGCTACCGCGACGAGGATTTCCGCGCCGACCGCCAGCCCGAGTTCACCCAGCTCGACCTGGAGATGAGCTTCGTCCGGCAGGAGGATGTCATCCTGCTGGCCGAGGACATCCTGGTGGCGCTGTGGGAGCTCGTCGGCTACCGGATCCCCACGCCGATCCCCCATATGACCTACGCCGAGGCGATGCGACGGTTCGGCAGCGATAAACCGGACCTCCGCTTCGGGGTCGAGATCACCGAATGCACCGAGTACTTCGCGAACACCTCGTTCCGGGTGTTCCAGGCACCCTACGTCGGTGCCGTCGTCATGCCGGGCGGGGCGAGCCAGCCGCGGCGGCAGCTCGACGCCTGGCAGGACTGGGCCAAGCAGCGTGGCGCCAAGGGCCTGGCCTACGTCCTGGTCGGCGAGGACGGGACCCTCACCGGACCGGTGGCCAAGAACCTCACCGAGGAGGAACGTGCCGGTCTGGCCGCACACGTCGGCGCCGAACCGGGTGACTGTGTGTTCTTCGCCGCGGGTCCGGCCAAGGCGCAGCGGGCGCTGCTGGGCGCGGCCCGCTCCGAGATCGCCCACCGGGTGGGGCTGATCGACGAGAACGCCTGGTCGTTCGTCTGGATCGTGGACGCCCCGCTGTTCGAACCGGCCGCCGACGCCACCGCCAGCGGTGATGTCGCGCTCGGCCATTCGGCGTGGACGGCGGTGCACCACGCGTTCACCTCGCCGAAACCGGAATCGCTGGACACCTTCGACACCGATCCCGGCGCCGCGCTCGCCTACGCCTACGACATCGTCTGCAACGGCAACGAGATCGGCGGCGGCAGTATCCGTATCCACCGCAAAGACGTGCAGGAGCGCGTGTTCAAGGTGATGGGGATCAGCGAAGCCGAAGCGCAGGAGAAGTTCGGCTTCCTGCTGGACGCGTTCGCCTTCGGCGCCCCACCGCACGGCGGGATCGCCTTCGGCTGGGACCGGATCGTCGCGCTGCTGGCCGGCCTGGACTCCATCCGCGAGGTGATCGCCTTCCCGAAGACCGGTGGTGGGGTCGACCCGCTCACCGACGCGCCGGCGCCGATCACCGCCCTGCAGCGCAAGGAAGCCGGTCTGGACGCCGCACCCCAGACCAAGGGCAAGGGGTCGGAGAGCAACGGCGCCGCGGTGCAGGCCGCGGCGCCGGCCGGCGGCGCCTAGGCCGCTACACGGGCGAAACCGGGCCCCCGGTGAGCGTGCGATACGCGTAGGTGACCGCGATCGTCGCCACCGGGCCCGCGGCCAGCAGGCCGAGTCCGCAGGCCAGCAGGCCCAGTGCCGTCACGACGACCACGGTGAGCACCAGGAGCAGTACCCGTACCGGGTCGCGCAGCACCAGCAGGAAGCTGGACTTGATGGCCTCCACCGGGCTCTGCCCCTGTTCGATCGCGAAGTGCAGCGAGAACATACAGCCGATACCCACCGCGATTCCCGGAAGCAGGCACAGCGCGGAGGCCAAGGTGGTCGCGAGGAAGGCGAGCAGTGCGGTCAGGAACGCGTTCGCCATACTGCCCAGGTAGAAGTAGGAACCGAAACCCGGCCGGTAACCGTCGGTCTCGTACAGGGCCCCCCGCACCATGGCGGCCTGGAGCAGCCACAACCCGGCCATGACGGCGCCGAAGATCACGAACAGGCCGAGCGCCGAGCGCGGCTCCACCACCCGCACGACCAGACAGACCAGCAGGTAGATGATCAGGCCGAGCGAGGTGACCGCGACCCACGGGCCCGGGTTGAGCTTGAACTTCTCCAAGCCGTAGCTGAGCGCGTGGCCGATATCGAGCCGGCCCGGGATCCCCGTGCCGTAGGCCTGGTAGCCGTAGGTCCTGGTGTTCGGGTCCGGTCCGGTGCCGGCCGGACCGTACACCGGCTGCCCGGATACACCATCGGCCTCCGTGGCGCCGTGCGGTGTGGCGGCCGGCGACGCGGCGCCGGGCGCGGCGGGATCCGGTGTCAGGGTGTGGCCCGGCGTGCCGGGCGTTTCGTCCCCGGGGCGCTGCGGGGTCGCGGACGGTTTGCCCGTCGGCGGCGGGGCACCGGGGAGCGGTGTGTCGCTGCTCACCACGGCGCTGCCGCCTTGGGGCGCGGGGGCGGGCCGCGGGCCGCCCGGGACCGGGGGCTGCTCACCTGCCGGATCGCCGGGAGCGGCCGGGGCGGAACGCGGTGTGTCGGTCACGCTGGCATACCTTTCGACGCAACTGGTTTCCGGTGTGGCGCACAGCAGTTCAGATCGAGAAAACCCGACCCGCACAGCGGTGTCAAGCAAGCCGGTCACGCGGCGGGCAGCGCGGCGGACACGCCGAGCGACACGGAAAGGTTGTTCAACCGCTCGCTAGAAGTGACCGAATGCGAGTAACTTGAGATGCGATGACTGCACTACTGGCCGAACGAGCCACCGAAGTCGTATCCGCAGCACAGCAGTTGCTCACAAAGCGAATGGGTGCTCCGGTGAAGCTGAGCGACCCCACCGAGCTCAGTGGCAGCGGACGGACGACCGTCCTGCGCGTACGGGTCGCCGAAAACGCTTTCTCGCTACCCCGCACCCTGATCATCAAGCAGGTGCGCGGGTCGGTCTCGGACCCGAAGAACGTGACCGTCACCCCGGGTGTCGCGAGCGTCGACTCGGCCTTCCTTCGGGAGGCGGTGTCCTACCAGTTCACCACCGCGCTGAGCCGCGGGGAACGGCCCGGCGCCTACCTGATCGCGCACAGCCTGCCCGACCGGTTGCTCGTCCTCAGCGATCTCGGGGAGAACACCAAACTCACCGATGTGCTGCGGTCCGGCGGAGAACCGGCCACCCGCAACGCCATGATGGCGTTCGCGCAGGCGCTCGGCCGGATGCACGCCGCCACCGTGGGCCGCGAACCCGATTTCGTGGCCCTGTTGCGCCGCGTCGACGTCGTGCACCGGGTGGACGGGATCGCCCAGCAGGCCGAATCGGCGGTCGCGGACATGCCCGCGCTGCTGCGCCGTGAACTCGGGATGGAAGTCCCCGACGAGGTGAGCGAACAGATCGCGCACGGCGCACGGCTGTTCACCGGCGGCCGGTTCCGGGCGTTCAGCCCGTCGGATCTGTGCCCGGACAATGTGATCCTCAACGAGGAAGGCGCCCGCATCCTCGACTACGAATGGGGCGGATTCCGGGACGCCACCCTCGATATCGCCTATGCGCTGGTCTCCTTCCCCGGTTGCCTCTGCGATATCGAACTCTCCCGCGAACGCGCCCTGCAGATGGTGGAGGCGTGGCGCGCCGAAGTGGTCGGCGTCTGGCCTGCCCTGGCCGACGACGCACTGCTCGCGGACAAGATCCTCGAAGCCCGGCTCATCTGGGTGTGGCTGAGCACTTACTGGTTCCTCCCGGCCGACCACGCGCGGATCGCCGCCGCCCGCGAACACGGCCTGTCGGTGCCGCGATCGGACGCGCTGCTCAACCGGTGGGCGGGCCTGGCCGAGGACGCGCGGTGCCTCGGCAACGACGCCGTCGGCGATTTCGCCGAAGCCGTCTGCGCGGTCCTCGACGAACACTTCAGCTGAGCTGTGTTCATTTGCGCCGCCTCCGGCGGCGCGGGGTCGAGGCCCCTCGGTCCCGTCGTTCAGCGCCCGAGACTCGCGCTTCGCGCATGGGATGTGCGGTGGGCCGTCCATAGAGTGCGACCCTCGAGCACCTCCGGCCAAGGGCGGCACGAGCCTCGACTCTTTCAGGGCCTCGCCGAACTCGGCACCGAAAGGGCGCTCCTGTTCGCGAAAGCGAGCCGATCCCCGGTCCGCGCCGCCAGCTCCACCACACGCTCGGCCCGGTGCGCAGCGTCGCGGCCACACTCGCCCCCGGCTCCGCACCTCCCGCGGCACCGTTATCGGCCGGCACCCCACACTCCGCCGGCGCCACCGCCGCTATCAGACGCCAGGCCGCCGGCCCGGACGAGTCCGCCTACAGATCCGAATGTCGAGCGACGACGCAACCCCATGTGTCGAGTTCTGCGAGACACCTCCAAGGGTTGAGGCCCGTCTCGCCGTTTCGGCCTCGAAAGCGCCGCGCGAAGCGCAAGTCTCGAG
>NZ_JBEXLL010000051.1:0-50683 GCF_040609955.1 Nocardia sp. NPDC004568 | reverse complement strand
CATCCAGCCCAGCCACCCACGCAGCCAGGTCCTCGCCCATCGACACGACGAAAGAACATACCGCACAACATAACCAAGTGCGGCTGGAGTACTAGCGTGGTCGGGCGACCGTCTTGTCGATGAACAGGCCTTCCACGGAGACACAGAACGTCCCGTCGGCGGTCCGGATCTCGCCGACCGAATTGATCTTGACCCCCTCCTGCGAGACCATCCGGCCACGCACCGTGAGCGGCGCGAACAAGGGCGCCGGCCGGTGGTACCGCACATTCAGTTGCGCGGTGGGGCCATTGCATCCGGCCCACGTATTGGCCACTCCCAGAGTGTGATCGAGCAGTTGCGCGGCCACTCCCCCGTGCACATGCCCCGGCGGCCCCTGATACGGGATGGTCAGGGTGACCACCCCGTCCACCGATCCGTCCCCCCGCCCGGTGAGCACGAGCGGCGGCGCGAGGGCGTTCTCCGGGCCGGTAACGGGGTCGTGGCGGATCACACCCTCGCCGTGCCACATATCGACCAGGCGTTCGGCGACCGCCGGGGCGTGTTGCCCGAGATGGTCGGCGATGCTGTCGAGTTCTTCGGCCACCCGATCGAGGTTCGCGTTCGCGCGGTCGGTGCGGAGCAGTGCGTCGACCACCCGCCGCGCCGCGGCCGTCGCGCGGTCGACCGGCGTATCCCCCGGCGCGGAGGTCAGCACCGTGCCGTCCGGGGAATCGTCCACCCGCGGACGAATGTTCGGATCGCGGCTCATCGAACCTCCCTGGTGGCGTGGGTAGGCGCCGCTCGCTGTCTCGCGGCGTGACCCGGAGGCTAGCGGTGCGCGCCGGTGGCGGGGGTGGCGAGGTCCCACCCACCGAGAGGACGGTTCGTTCCGGGCGCGATTCGCGCTGAGATGGACCCTATGGACCCCACCGACCGTCTTGCCGTGCTCACGCTCGCGGCGCGCTACGCGCAGGCCGTCGACCGCCGGGATACCACCGCGCTGGTGGCGCTGTTCGCGCCGGAGGTGGTGTTCGTGCTACCACCGGAAACCAACCGGACGAACGCGTCGAGTGAACTGCGCGGGCGGGAACCGGTGGCCCGATCGGTGGTGGAGTCGGTATCACACCTGGTCGCCACCCGGCACGTCGTCGAACAGCAGGTGCTCGAGATCGCGACCGACCACGACGCCCGCGGGGAGACCTATTGCACGGCACACCATCTCTACCCGCGCGGGGACGGCCACCGCGACCATCGCCTCGCCCTCCGATATCAGGACACCTTCGCCCGTATCGGAGGTACCTGGTTGTTCTCCCGGCGGGAAATCGTGGTCGATTTCGCCGAGGACGTGCCGGTGACCCGGGCGGCGCCGCGCGAGCACACGGTCTGATCGCGGCGGCGCACGGTCCTCAGGAACCGAGCTGGGACAGTGCGAACGCCGTCAGAAAACCCGATACGGTGATCAACCCGATCCAGATATGAGCATGTTCGAACGCTTCCGGGATCATCGTGTCGGCGATCATCGCCAGGATCGCACCGGCGGCCAGCGCGGTGATCGCGGCCAGCACGGTCGCCGACGCACCACCGAGCAAGCCGTACCCGGCCATCGCCGCCGCGCCGCTGATCACCGCGATACCGGACCACAGGGTGAACACATATCCGGGCCCCCGGCCGGCGCGCCGCATCCCCGAGGCGCTGGACAGCCCTTCGGGAACATTGCTGATGAACACCGCGGCAACGGTGACGGCGCTGACGGCGCCGCCCCCGAGCAAGGTTGTCCCGATGACGATCGACTCCGGGATGCCGTCCAGTAACGCGCCCAGGGCGATCGCGGTCCCGGAACCGGATTGTTCGGACTCCGAGGGTTGCTGGTCGCCCGAGCGTTTGCGGTGCCGCGCACCGCGCCGGGCCAGCACGATATTCGCGAGCGTGTAGATCAGCGCTCCGGCGATCGCGCCGAACGCGGTGGGCGCCATTCCACCCTGTTCATGGGCGTCGGCGATCAACTCGAACGACACCGCCGACAGCAGCACACCACTGCCGAAGGCCATCACACTGGCCACGATCGCCACCGGTATCCGAGCCAGATACCCGACCAGGGCGCCCAGCAGCAACGAAGACCCCGCCAGCAACCCCCAGCCACCCGCGACCACCACATCCCACACGCGCGAATCGTCTCCTCACACCCGGCGCCCCGGGACACCGGTCATCGAAATCCCTGGACTACCCGCGCCCACCGTGGCGAAACGGGTGGTGACTCCCTGACCACCGCACGGGCACACGAGACACCGCGCCCCGGAACGGGTTCGACAGGGTGGTGACCGGCCGGGCAGTCTATGCGGGAGCGACCGTGCGGCGCGGCCGGAAGGCGGCCGGGGTTTCCACGTGCACCCAGCAACTGCTGGTGCCGTCGCCCAGAGTGGTCAGCGGTGGGGGCAGGAACGACGGCGGAGCGAATCGCACGTCGGTACGCCGCGTCGCCGTGGTGACCACCGCGGCCTGTTCGGCTCCGGTCCATTCGCTGACCCACAATCCGCCCACGATCAGCACCGGGGGTGTCGCGCCGTCGGCGAGTGTGACACTCACCGGCTCCCCCACGTACTCGCCCCACACCACCCACCATCGGCCCGGGGTACGGGCGCTGATCGGGCCCGACACACCGACGGCCATATCCGCGCGCCCCGACCACGGCCGCCACAGCAGTTCGTCCGCTCCGGCCTCGGTCACGATCTCCCCACCCGGCTGCGGCTGGGTGACCCGGAAGCAGCGGTCGGCGCCGCGCCACTGTAATCGCATCCCCGACAGCGGTAACACTTCCGACTCGAGTTCCGACTCGTGGTATCCGTTCGCCATCACGGCTCCTCACCTTCGCCTTGCTCCGCTCCCGACTGTCTCGGAGCGCCGACATCGGCCGTGCTACCCACGGTCGCTGTTACTAAACCGTGATCATGAAGTGAAGGGTGCCTGCTCTGGCACCCGGTAGCCGTCGACCGGACGCGTCCCAGGGGCACTGCGGTCACAGACCGAAACGACCGCGGCACACCGATCCGGGTCTCGCGACCCTCAGTGCGGCCCGGCCCGCACCGCGAACTCCACCGCGGCCGCCACGCCCCCGGTCCAGGGCTCCCCGTGGCCCGGCAGCACCGAACGCGCTCCCGTATCGGTCAGGGCGGCCAATGATGCCAACGCCATCGGACTGTCGGCGGTGGCCGCGCCCGCCACGATCTGCGGCCCCTTCCCACCGGTATAGGGGTCCAGGGTGACCAGCGCATCGCCGGAAAGCACCACATCGCGCTCGGGCAGGTGCAGGGCGCAGTGGCCGAGAGTGTGGCCGGGTGTGAACACCACCCGCGGCCTGCCCGGTACCGGTAATCGGGAGCCGGCCTCGAGAGACAGGATGTCAGCGAGCCCTCGCACGACGAGCGCCCCGGCCAGCGCCATCCTTCCCAGCACCGTGACCGAGCGCGGGTACCGGAGGGGATATCGGAGCGGATTGCGTTCGCGTGTGTACCGATACGGATGAGCCGCCAGCGCACGATCGCCGTCATGAACCAAAACGGGCACACCCCACCTGTCGCGGACGCGGGCGGCCGAACCCACGTGGTCGAAATGCGCGTGAGTGAGCAGAACGGCCCGCATGTCGGCCGGGGTCCGCCCGATATCCCGCAAAGCGGCGACGATGTGACGGAAAGTCGCGGGCAGCCCGGTGTCCACGAGCGTGACACCGTCCTGGTCCTCGATCAGGTACACATTGACAGCGGCGTGCTCGATCCGGTGTATCCCGTCGGCGACCTCGCGTTTCACCATCCGGCCGAACTACCCGGCGCGCCGGGGGGCAAACCGCTGCCCGGTCTCACTCCAACTTTCCCGGCTCCGACGTTCGTGCCGGCGACGAGTCCCGTCGGCCGCCGTGGGAGCCGGCGGCCGACGGGGGCTCACGGCGCGGGCGGGTCGGCCGGTTCGTCCGATTTCCGTCCGCCGGCCATATCGCGGACCTTGTCCGTGGCCGCGGCCGCCAACCCGACGGTCTTCTGCGCTCCTGGACCGGACGGAGTGTTCGGATGGGGGCGGGTCGGTGCGTTCTTCTTGGCCGCCGCCATCTGTTCACCGAGATCGGCCATGTCCTCGGGTGGCTCGACCGCGGCGAACCGCGGCCATACCTCGTTCTGCTCGTAGTCGATGTGCTCGCGCATCGCAACGAGGAAATCGGTCAGCGCCTGCTCGAATTCCGGGGACCCGGCTTCGGAGTCCTCGATCCGCTGGAGCAGTTGTTTACCCGATTCCTCTTGGCCGACGCCGTGATCGGCGAGTTCGTCGCCCTCGGGCAGTATTTTGCGGACCGCGGGCCAGAAGAACTGTTCTTCGACCGCTTCGTGCTGTGAGGCGGCGATCACCAGGCTGGTGGCCAGGTGTCCGCGGTTGCGCACCTCGGTCTCGCTGGTGCCGCGACCGCGTTCGAGTGATTCGATCATGCCGAGCACGCTTTCGTGGTCGGCACGCAGGAAGGTCAATGCGTCCATGGTGTGCTCCCAGGCCCCGCCGCTGCGGCTCAGGCGGGCCCGTGTTGTTCGTGGGTGAACGGTTTGCTGCCCGCGACCGCGGGGCTGCCCTCGGGGTTGGTGGCCGGACCCTGGTTCTCCCGGTGACCGGTGCCCAGCCAGTCACGCACCGGGTCGGCGACGTATTCCCATTCCACGCCCGCCGGCCACGGCCCCTGTCCTTCGTTCCACGGTCCGCGGGCGCTGCCGTCACCGTTGGACATGTTGAACGCCATGTTCTGGAAACGGTCGTCGCCGGGCAGCGCGCCGGGCGGGAAATTGACCGGCAGTTCGTTGAGGGCGGCCGTGAACTGCTGGAAGTGCGCTACCTCCCGGGACATCAGGAACGACAGCGTGTCCTGCACACCGGGGTCGTCGGTGAACTGCTTCAGGTATTCGTAGACGATCTTGGCGCGGGATTCCGCCGCGAGATTGCTGCGCAGATCCACCGACGGCTCACCGTTGGAGTTGACATAGGCGCCGGTCCAGGGCACTCCGGCGGAGTTGCCGACGTCGGGGCCGCCACCGCGCAACGCGAGGAACAGCGGATCGGTCGCCACCTGATGGATCGCGTGCTCTTTCCCATCGGCCGAGGCGACCACCGGCATCCAATCGCAATGCTCGCTGGCCTGTTTGAGATCATCGTTGAGGCCGTCCAGCAGCATGGTGATCATATTGCCGACGATTTCGAGGTGACTGAACTCCTCGGTCGCGATATCCATGAACAGGTCGTACATCTTCGGATGTTTGCGACGCAGCACGAAGGCCTGGCTGAAGTACTGCATCGCGGCTTTGAGCTCCCCGTTGGCGCCACCGAACTGCTCCTGCAGGAGGGTGGCGAACCGCGGGTCCGGGCGCTCGACCCGCACCTCGAATTGCAGATCCTTGTTATGGATGAACACTCGCTCTCCTCATGGTCGGTGCCGTGGTCCGTGGCGTCTACCCGGGACCGCGGCGGGAAAACAGCAAGGCAGGAAGACCCGAGACAAAAGAGGCGACGGCGTACTCGGATGGTCGGCAGGCGGCACATACGCACCGAGTCGCCCGGTCGCCGGACCGGTGCGCGCCCCCGAACTCGGCCGCATCGCATCCCTGAGCGCGATGCCCACCGTAGGCGACCCCGCATCACCCCGCGGGGACATCGCGAGTGCGTGTTCGTCGCCGCCGTCGAGTTTCCGGGGTGTGGGCACGGGTATCGCGACCAGCGAACGGAGGAGACATCAGTGGCGGACGAGTTCGAACATCGGCGACCGGCGCCGGGCGATCACGAGGAAGCGGTCGAGTGGCCGGACCCGAGCCGGCTGGACCCGTGGTGGCGGCGCGTCATGGCCGGCTCCCGCGCCCGCCTCGCCCGGCTTCGCCGTCGACGGAGGCGGTAGCACCGGGGCGCGGCCGGATTTCGCGCCGTGGGGACGGGCGAATGATTCCCCGGTTCATCGAGCGCCGCACGAACGCGTCGAGGGCGGGCAGGTCCCGGGGCTCGGGGGACGGATGGGCCGGGTCCGGGGCGGGAAGTCGGCCAGCCCGTGGTCGTGCACGATCGGTATGCCGTAGCGGTGCTCGAACGCCGCCCGCAGCGCGGGGCCGGTGTGCGCGGTATTGCAGATGGCGATCCGCACCGACGGAATATGCGGCCGTATCCCGGCGGGCAACTCGGACAGCTGCCGGTACACGGGCGGGGCCGCCGCGAAGCAGGTGGCGCGAGCGGCCTCGACCCGGTCGAAGAAGGTCGCGGGATCGAACGGGCCGGCGATGGTGGTACCGCCCCCGGCCAGCAGTGGCGACAGAACTCCCAGAGCGATGCCGTCGACGTGGGACAGCGGCTGGATGGACAGGCTGTGGTCGGTGCCGGTGAGTGCGAAGATCTCGATCGCCAATCGGCACAGCGCGTTGAGGTTCATATGGTCGAGCACGGCGAGCTCCGCCTCGGCGCCGGCCCGCTCGACGTGGATCAGCAGTGCCGGCGCGTCGTCGTCCACTCGCGCCGGTTCGGCAGTGTCGGGTTCGGCCGCGGTGAGGCTGTCCACAGCGACTACGACTCCGCCCGGATGGACGCGGGCGAATTCGGGCGTGGCGACCAGGACCCGGGCGTTCGCCCGAACCAGGCGGCGATCGGCTTCGTCGACCGATAGCGCCGGGTCGAGAGGGGCGACGGCCGCGCCCAGCCGCCACGCGGCGAAGAGCGTGACGACGAAGGCCGCGGTATCGGGGAGGACGACCGCGAGCACGTCGCCGGTCGCTATGCCGGCGGCGCGCAGCGACGTGGTCGCCCGCCGCACAGCATCCAGGAATGCGGCGTTGTTCAGTTCGGTGCTGTCGTCGGCGACGGCCGCGGCATAGGGAGCGATGACCGCACGGCAATCCGGGAGTACTGCAAGGTTCATTCGCGATCCTCGGGGCAGTGGTGCAGGTTCGTGCGTCCACGGTAGGAATTCCGGGCTGCCCGGTCGCCGTCACGCGCCGATGAAGTCCACGGCGGTCTTTGTCTCCGGAGAACAAGCGAACGGCACCTGGGGGCGGCCGGACCGGGGGTACGGTTGACGGTGTGACGACCGCACGTCACGACACCGCGTGCGCAGACCGCTTCATCGCGGCGACAGCTGCCCGGATGAACGATCGGGTGAGCGAGATCAGCGCGGCCATCCGCACCTATATCGAGGACGACATCGCCGATCTGCGACACGATCCGCAGACCGGCGACCTGCTCGGGGAGAGCGTCGAAGCGAATATCGCCACCGTGCTGCACGCGTTGCGCTACCACCTCTCCGTCGCCGATACCCAGGCCGCGCCCGCCGTCGTGGACTACGCCAGACGCCTGGCTCAGCAAGGCGTACCGGCCAACGCACTGGCCCGCGCCTACCGCATCGGACAGCGCCGGCTGACCGAGATGGTGTACGCCGAACTGCAGACGATGGCCATCCCGCTCGCCGAACGGATCAGCGTGGTCGAACGCATCACTCCCACGCTGTTCGAATATATCGACCACATCACCGAACAGGTTCTCGACATCTACGACGACGAGCGCGAACAGTGGCTGGAGAGCCAGAACAACATCCGCGCGGTACGGGCGCGCGAAGTACTGGGCAGCCCCAATGCCATCGATGTCGACGCGGTCACCGAGGCGATCCGCTACCCGCTGCGCTGGCACCACCTCGCCCTCGTCCTGTGGTGCCCCGACGCCGAGATCGACAGCGATGCCGTCCCGAACCTGCAGCGGTTCGTCCGGGAACTGGCCGACGCTCTCGATACCGCATCGAACCCGCTGGTCATCGCCGCCGACCGGATCAGCGTCTGGGCGTGGCTGCCCTACCGGTCCGCACGAGCGGACCTGGTGGCGGCGGTGCGGAAGTATGTGTCCACCCGCCGCGACGCCCCGGATATCGCGATCGGCACCCTGGCCGCCGGTGTGGACGGCTTCCGGCGCTCCCACCGCAGCGCGCAACGTGCCTGCTCGGTCGCCCTGGTTCACGAGCAGTCTCCACCGACCGTCGTCGCCGCCGACGACCCCGGACTGACGACGGCGGCACTGCTCGGCGGCGTTGTCGAAGAGGCCCGCCACTGGGTGAGCGAAGTTCTCGGCGACCTGGCCTGCGACACCGAGCACGACGCGCGCCTGCGCGACACGTTGCGTGTGTTCCTGGGCACGGGATCCAGCTACAAGGCCGCCGCCGCCGAGCTGAATCTGCATTCCAACTCCGTCAAGTACCGGGTCGGACGCGCCATCGCGCGGCGCGGCCGCCCGATCGGCGCCGACCGGCTCGACGTCGAGCTCGCCCTGCTGGTGTGTCACTGGTACGGCCCGCCGATCCTGCGGCCGGAACCGAACCGATAGGTCCGGACCCCGATCAGGTGCGGTCCACCTCGACCATGAAGAAATCGGCTTTCGCCGCTCCGCAATCGGGGCACGACCAGTCGTCGGGAATATCGTCCCAGCGGGTGCCGGGCGCGATACCGTCCTCGGGCCAGCCGAGCGCTTCGTCGTATTCGAAACCGCACTGCGCGCACTGGAACACTTTGTAGCCGGTGGTCATCTCACTGTCCTCTCGTCGGGCCGGCCGGTTCGAAGTCGATCTTTTCCCGCACACCGCAGTCCGGGCAGCACCAGTCGTCGGGAACCGCCACCCACGGGGTACCCGCGGGGAAGCCCTCGCGCGGCGCGCCGGTGGTCTCGTCGTAGCGGTAGTCGCAGACCGGGCAGCGAAAGACGGCCATCAGCCCGCGACCCCGTACCGGGCGAGCACGCGGTGCCGCTTGCTCGGCTGGATGTTCACCCGGGTGATATCGCCCCCGTAGTGGTCCAGTACGCGATGGTCCATCACTTTCCGCCACAGCGGCGGGAAATAGGCCAGGGTGATCATGCCGGCGTATCCGGCGGGCAGTTCGGGCGCGCCGTCCATACTGCGCAGGGTCTGGTAGCGCCGGGTGGGCGCGGCGTGATGGTCGCTGTGCCGCTGCAGATGGAACAGGAAGATATTGGTGACGAGGTGATCGGAGTTCCAGCTGTGTTCCGGCGTGCATCGGACGTATCGGCCGGATTCGGTGCGCTGCCGCAGCAGACCGTAGTGCTCGAGATAGTTCACGGTTTCCAGTAGCGAGAATCCGTAGACGGCCTGCAGCAGCAGGAAGGGCAGCACACCCGGGCCGAACAGCGCGGCCAGCGCGCCCCACAGCACCACGGTCATCGCCCAGGCATTGAGCACATCGTTGCGAACGGTCCACGGGCCCTTGCCCATACGCCGCAACCGCGTGCGCTCGAGCGCCCACGCCGACCGCAGCCCGCCCCGGACGCTACGCGGTAGGAAGCTCCAGAAGGATTCGGCGAACCGGGCGCTGGCCGGGTCCTCCGGGGTGGCGACCCGGACATGATGTCCGCGGTTGTGCTCGATGTAGAAATGCCCGTAACCGGTCTGCGCCAGCGTGATCTTGGACAGCCACCGTTCGAGATCGTCCTTCTTGTGACCGAGTTCGTGGGCGGTATTGATCCCCACGCCACCCATGACACCCACGGTGAACGCCACGCCGATCTTCGACCACAGCCCGAGCCCGCCCTCGATTCCCAGCCAGGACAGGTCCGGCGCGGTCCACAGATAGGCGGCGAACACGAGGCTCGCCAGCTGGAACGGGATGAAGGCGTAGACGCACCAGCGGTAGTAGCGATCACGTTCCAGGCGCCCAATCACCTCCTCCGGCGGATTCTGGCCGTCCGGCCCGAAGAACCGGTCCAGGATCGGAAGCAGCACATAGACCAGCAGCGGGCCGATCCACCACCACACCGCCGCCGCCCGGTCCCACCCCAGCTGGTGGCACGCCCACACCAGCACCGCGGCCAGGCCGAGCGAGGTCGGTGCCACCAGCCCGAACAACCACAGGTACCGCTTCCGGTCGCGCCACTGCGGCGTCACCTCACCGCGTTCACTCTGCTCGGACGTCGTCATCGTCGCCCTCCTCACTTCCGTGCGGCCGCCGCTCCGCGACGGACGCTTCGGCCGGTGCCCGGGGCGCGACCCACCGGCCGTTTACACTTCTCCTATATGTGTATTCATTACATACACTCGAAAATTCTCTGTCAATAGTCGAACACCCATGTAGGTAATGTAAGGTGATGAGGTGGCTGACGCGCCGAACTTCCAGAACGAGATGCGCCGACTACTGCGGGAGCGGGTGATCGTCACCGCGCGCGAGCTGGTCTGCACCGAGGGGTGGGGCGCGGTCAACATGTCCCGGGTGGCCAAGGAGGTCGGCGTGAGCCGCCCCGTGCTCTACAAGGAGATCGGCACCAAACAGGATCTGGCCGAGGTCGTGATCGCGGCGGAACTCGACTCCTTCCTCGCCGGCGTCACCGAGACCGTCACCGCCGAGCCCGGCGACCTCCTCGCCGGAATCACCGCCGCCGCCGAATACACCCTGCGCACCGCGGCCGACAACACCCTGCTCAAGGCCGTACTGGCCGGCCGGTCTGGAGCCGACACCACCCTGCTGCCCACCTTGATGACCGAACCCGAGCCCGTCCTGGGCCGAGCCACCGCCGCATTCACCGCCATTCTTCGCGCCCGGTACCGCCTCGACGCCTTCGACGAGTCGGAGATCGGCACCCGGGTGGAAGCGGTGGTACGCCTCGCGCTGAGTCATCTCTTCCAGCCGGCGGGCACCATCGACCACGCCGTCGCCCAGATAGCCCTGGTCGCGGGGCCACTGTTCCACCACGAACCCTAGGCGCGGCGCCGGCGACCGCCCGGCGTCTCCGGTCACCGGACCGTGCGGCCGACGGGCTCTCGGGCCGCAGCCACCTGACGGGCGTTACATTCCCTCCGGACCGCGCCTCGCACCGGCCACCGGACTCCGGTCAGCCGGTATCGCGGCCTTCCTGCCGCGCACGCGCGGCCGACGGCCGCCCGGGAAGCCCCGTCGGCGGCTCTCGCCCGACTGGGCGACACGGCCGCCGGATCGCGACAATGACGGGCTTCACGTCACAAACAGGTATACCCCGGGTCATTCGACCGTGATGGAGACCACGCCCCCGCGGGCAGGCTGAAGAAGTCCGTCGGCCCCCTCAGCGAAGGTCAAGGTCTCCATGTACCCCTCTGCTCCGAAGCACACCGGCATCAACGGTGACGCGGGCGCTCCGCCCCGGGAAGACATCCTGATGATCCGCCGATGCGCACAGTGCGATCGCCTGTACGCACCGCTGACCGTCGACTGCGCGTCGTGCGCTTCCGACAGCCTGGAATGGGTGCCCTCCCGCGGCGCCGGTTCGATCCTGTCGTGGCGGGTGGTGGACCGGGGCGTCATCGGTGGGCGCGGAGAGACGATGCCCCTGACGATCGCCGTGGTCGAACTCGACGAAGGCCCGTGGGTCTACACCTCCATCGACGGGACCGTGCCCCTGGTCAGCAGCGGCCCGGTCCGGGTGCGCTTCCGCCCGCGGCCCCACGACGGCAGATTCCCCGTCTTCACGGTCGCCACCGCGACCGATACCCCCGGCCATCGCGCCGCCGGCCGCGCCGGAGGCGAACATGTCCGCACCTGACCGGCCGTCCACCGATTTCTCCGTCGCCACCGCATGGGTACGGACCGCGCTACGGCAGTGCGCTGCCCTGGACGGCACGAAGTCCCTGCTTCCGGGGACGAAGCCGGTGCTCGTCTTCGCGATCCGCTGGGCTCCGTTCGGCGGCGCCACCGCCGAGGAACTCTTCCTGAATTTCGGCGTCACCCGGCAACAGTTCCTGCGGATGACCGGTGCGGCGCTGGCCACTCGGCGGTCCGACGATCCGCGCATATCTCAGCTGAAACAGCACCTGCTGATGTTGCTGACCCAGGCCTGGCGGCCGGACCGCGAGACGGAAACGACTCCGGTGACCGCGAGACCCTACGGAAGCGATCACATGTCGTGAATCCGGCGGTTGCGTCGCGGCGGGTCAGGCGCCGGGTGGGGACGGCGTATGCACCGCGAAGAACGCGTCCGCGACGCCGCGCAGAGTGGCGATCGGGTCGAAGCCGAGCGGATACATGCCCACCTGGTTCGCCCCGGCCTCCAGATGCGCGGTGAGACCGGCCGCGACGGTGGCGGCGTCTCCATGCGCGGTCAGCGCATCGATCAGCGCGTCACTGCCGGAACCGGCCAGATCCTGGTCGGTGTAACCGAGCCGGCGCAGATTGGCGGCGTAGTTGGCGACCCGGAGTGTCGGCGGTCCACACATTCACCACACTCGTCGCGACCCGCAGCGGGGTCGTCGCGTCGAGCAGGCGCTGCACCAGCGCCAGGTCCGCGGGTGACGACGCGTCCAGCCACAGCGTGCCGTAGCCGGCCTCCTCGAGTTGCCGGGCGGTTTCCGGACTCACCTCGTGTTCCCGTAGATGCGCGCCGAGCAGCCCCAGTCGATTACTTCGTGACCGTGGCCGAGGAGCTGCACTTCGGCCGGGCCGCCGAACGGCTGCACATCGCCCAGCCCGCGGTCAGCCAGCAGATCGCCGGGTTGGAGCGAGAGCTGGGGGTCCGGCTGCTCGATCGTTCCTCGCGCCGGGTCCGGCTCACCGCGGCGGGCACGCGAGTGCTCGACGCCGCACGGACAGCGCTCGCGGCCGCCGAACACGTCCGGCTGGCCGCCGAACCGCCCGCCGCCAACCTCCGCATGGGTGCCGCCGCCGGGCTCACCGCCCGGCTGGAACACGGAATCGATACGTTGCGCGGCAACGGTGCACCGTTCGATGTGGTCCTGGTCGACCTGCCCCTCACCGCCCGCCTCAACGCCCTGCGCCGGGGCGAACTCGATCTGGTGCCGGCGCGCGGCGAACCCACCGAACCCGGGATCGAAGCCATCCCGACCTGGACCGAACCACTGCTGGCGATCGTGTCCGCCCGGCACCCGCTCGCCGGCCGCCCCACCGTCGGACCGGCCGAGTTGGCCGGCACCGCACTCCGGCTGCCCGCGCGACGGCTCGATCGGCACCTGCACGAGGCGGTCGCGGCCGCGGTGCGCGGCACGGGGGTCCGGTACGAGCCGGGACGTCCGGCGGGCGCACCGCGCGACACCGTGGTCGAGATCGGCTCGGACCCGCGCAGCTGGACAGTGCTGCCCGCCGATCAGAGCGCCGAGCTCGGCGCCACCCGGGTGACGGCGATACCGTTCGAGCCGCCCCTGACCATCACCGGGACCGTCCTCGTCCCCGAGCACGGCCCCGGGCATGCGGCGCGGTGTGCCGCGCCCGCGTTCGGGGGCCGCTGACCGATCCGGCACCGGCGAATCACGCCCTCCCGCTGTGAAGTCCACGGCCGGCCGATCTTTCGGCCGCGGCCCCGCGGGTCCGGAGTGGCGCTCGAGCCAGGCGGTCGCCCCGGCGCCCGGCCTCGATGAGCCCCGGTTCCGGTGATCATCGGGACCAGGATCTCCGGGTTCGCGGTCGTCGTGCTGCGCAACCCCGTGGTCGACATCGTCACCGGCTCCGCGACCCGGCCACGCGCTGACGACCGCACCACCGAGAGGAGTGTCGCCGGTTTCGGCCCGGCGCGGACACTGACCTGCGCGGTTCTCGGTAGCGCTGACGTATCCGACCGGCTCACTGGGCTAGGGTTGTGGCCGCGGGATACCGGGCGTCGCTCGGACGGCCGTCGACCAACGCTCACGAGGAGTTCTCATGGGTTCTGCTCGGTCAGTGCGTAATTCCCTGTCCGCGGTGGTCGCGGTGCTGCTGGCGGCGACCGGGTGCGTCTCGGTGGTGTCCGCCGCCCCGGAGTCCGGCGACCAGCGGCCGAATGTGGTCGTGATCCTCGCCGACGACCTGGATTCGGCGACCACCCCGGTGTGGCAGGCCATGCCGCGAACCGCCGAGCTCATCCGTGATCGCGGAATGGAGTTCACCGACGCCTTCGCACCGATGCCGATCTGCTGCGCGGCCCGCGCCTCCATCCTGACCGGCGAGTACGGGCACAACACCGGTGTTCTCACCAATGCCGGCGAAGTCGGCGGCTTCGCGACCTTTCGCGCGCGGGGCAACGAATCCCACACCATCGCCACCACCCTGCACGGGGCGGGTTACCGAACCGGTATGGCCGGCAAGTACCTCAACGGACTGGAAGACGACCCCGGACACATCCCGCCCGGCTGGGACGAGTGGTACGCCGGCGTCGACAACTTCCTGTACTCGGGCTACAACTACACGCTGAACGAGAACGGCACGTTCGTGAAATACGGTGTCGCGCCGCAGGACTACGAAACCGACGTGATCCGCGCCAAATCCGAGCGGTTCATCACCGATGCCGCCGCCGCGAAACAGCCGTTCTTCTGGTACGCCGCCTCCACCGCTCCGCATTTCCCGATTCCGCCCGCGCCCCGGCATCTGGCCGAGACCCGGCCGACGGCCGCGCCGCGTTCACCGAACTATCAGGAGCCCGACGTGTCGGACAAGCCCTCGTGGCTGATCGATACCGCGGACCCGCGGGCGGCGACCATCACCGTGACCAACGACCCCGACTACACCAACCGTCTCGGGGCGCTGAAATCTCTGGACGAGATGGTCGCCGGGATCGTCGGAGCCCTCGATCGCACCGGCGAACTCGACAACACCTATCTGATCTTCACCTCCGACAACGGGTACAGTCTCGGCGCGCACCGGTTGACCCAGAAGATGGCGCCCTACGAGGAATCCCTGCGGGTGCCGCTCGCCATCGCCGGGCCGGGGATCCGGCCCGGCCGTAGCGACGCCATGGCCCTGTCCACAGATCTCGCCCCGACCGTCTTCGACTGGGCGGGCCTCCCGAACCCCGAGCGGATCGACGGCCGCTCACTGGCGCCCGTGCTGGCCGGCGACACCGTCGGGTGGCGTAGCGACTTCGTCGCCGAGTACGGCGGTCCGGGTAGCGAGGGCCGCGACGGCATCGCCCAGGAGAACATTCCGGGCACCGACACCCCGCTTGTCTACACACTCGATATGCCGTCCTGGAGCGCCGTCCGTAACGACCGATACCTCTACGTCCGCTGGTACGAGCGGGAACGCCCGCTCGACCAGCGCGAATACGAGCTGTACGACCTGCGCACGGACCCGTACCAGCTGACCAACCTCATCAAGACCCCGGCAGGACGCGCCGCGCACGCGGACCTGGTCGCCACCCTCGACCAGCGCCTGGCCGCCCTCACCGGGTGCGCCGGGGCCGGCTGTCGCTGACGGCCGGCTCAGCGGCACCGCGATCGGACCGGTTGGGCCGCGCGGCCGCGCACCGGCGTGGCTACACCGCAGGCCCGGTCAGCGGCCGCGCATCCACCGTTCCGGACTTCTCAGGTCGGCCACTTCCCGGTCATCCGGTGGTACGCGAGCGCCCCGGCACGATCGGCGGATGCTTTGACCAGACCGAACACAGCGCCTTGGAGGGCCGCCGCGAACAGGACCTCACGCCAGCCGTACTCCGGAGAGGTCGCCGTCGGCGCTTCGTCCTGCCCGGCGGTCCGGCGCCAGAGCCGGCGGAACACCGCCTGCGCCGCCATACCGCCGAGGACCCCGGCCACGGTGCCGATCGGCTTGTACAGCAGGTTCATGCTTTCCTCCCCCGGACGATCAACCACGCCACGAGTGCGGCGGCGAGGGCCGCCGTCACGGCAGGCACCGGATAGCCGCGCAGCAGGTCAGCCGTTCTCCGGCCCCCCGCCGCCACCGGCTCGGGGGTGCGGCCTTCTGCCCGTTCGAGGAGGTGATGGGCCCGGGTCTGCATCTGACCGGCGCGGTCGCGGACGGTGCGCTCGACCTCCCCGGCCCGCTGCCGCACCTCGTCCGCGGCGTGGTGCGCGGTCTCCTCCGCCCGCGCCCGCACATCGAACTTCCCGGCCAGTTCGTCCACGGTCTCCCGCAGTTCCTCGCGGACCTGGTCGCGGTCGCGCCGCAATGCGTCCCGGTCGTTGTCGACGGAGCGTCCTCCGTTCTCGGTCATCGCGACCTCCTGTGGGTGACGGTCTCGATATCGGCGCGTGCGCCTGCCATGGCGTCCGTGGGCACCGGCGGCGCGCTCGCCGTGATGTTCCGTTTACCGAGCCAGGTGAGGCCGGCCCCACCGACGAGCAATACGGCGCCGACGATCAGCGCCGCGGCCCACCCCGGCAGCGCCAGCGCCAATGCCAGCACCACGGCCGAAATCACTGCCGCGCCGCCGTAGAACATCAGCAGCCCGCCCGCGCCGGCGAGCCCGGCGCCTTTGGCCGCCGCGCTCGTCTTCTCCTGCATCTCCAGCCGGGCCAAGCGCATTTCGTCACGCACCAGCCTGCTCACCTGGATGGTGGCCACATCGACGAGTTCGCCGACCGACCGGTCGTCCCCTGACTGCCGCGTAGGCGGCTGTGCCGTCCGAGTCATGTGCTACCTCCTGTCCGGCGGGCGGATACCCGCCGGATCCCGGGCCAAACGACACCACCACGGGCGGAATTCGATCCGGCCCGCGGTCGGCGCCCGTGAATGCGGGCCGCCCGGTTCACGCGGGTGGGGACCGCGTGCGGATCCGCGAGGTCGGCGAGGCCCACACCCATCCGGTCGACCACCACCGTCGGGCGCTCGTGCACGTCACCGGCGCCCTGCTCTACGTCGACCCGCGCCACCACCCGGTCCGGCCCGGCCTCGGCCCGGTCGCCCGCGCGGACGCGGCGGAGCGGCGCCGGCAGGAGGGATCGCCCGGCCACGAGCGCGGCTGCGGCAGAGCGGCGCGCGCCGGAGACCACGCGCCCGGCCCGGCGAAGCCCGATCGACCGCCCGCGGAGCGGGGTCCGGTGCTGCGCCGGGGCCGGTGAACCGGGCGGCCACGCCCGCTACTCGTCGACGCCCGCCGAGCGTCCCGCGGCGGTCACTCGACGACCGCCGGACGATGCCGCCATCCGCCGTGCCACTCCGACCGCCCGCCACATCCGGACCAGGTAGGCCGGTGCCGGTGGCACCGGCCCGGCTGCCGGGCCGGTCCGAGATCAGCCCGATCCGCCCGGTGCTCCCGCGGCGTGCTGTCGGTGATCCGGAACCAGCGCGTCCGGGTGACAGTGCAGGATCGGCCGGTGGCCGGGACCGCCTGCTCGGGCACTTTCGGAACGGGAAGTGCGTGAACGCACCGCTGCCGCGCGGTCCGGGTACACCCACCGGGCGGGCGGATTCAGCCGGTGTGCCGCGAACTCAACGGAGCGGCAAGAGCTTCCAATGATCGCTGTTCGGCGCGCACCCCGAAGAGCAGCTCGACGATGCCGCCGAACATCATCGCCACCGCACCGATGGTGAAGGCCAGCGCGGTGCGTCCGGGGTCACCGTCCCCGGTGAGTTCCGCGAACACCAAGGGGCCCGCGATACCGCCCGCGGCGGTGCCCAGAGCGTAGAAGAACGCGATGGCCATCGCCCTGGTCTCCATCGGGAAGATCTCGCTCACCGTCAGGTGGGCGGAGCTCGCGCCGCAGGAGGCCACGAACAGCACCGCGGTCCAGCAGGCGGTGAGGGTGACGGCGGTGAGATCACCGCGGAGCAGCAGTAACGCGGTGAGCAGTAACAACACTCCCGAGCCCAGATAGGAGCCCGCGATCATGGGTTTGCGGCCGACGGTGTCGAAATAGCGGCCGAGCAGCAGCGGCCCGCAGAAACTACCCAGGCACATGACGGCATAGAAGTAACCGGTGCGATCACTGGGTACATCGAAGGACTCGCTCAGGATGACAGCGAAATTGAAGGTGACCGCGTTGTAGAGGAACGCCTGGCCGATGAACAGCGCCAACCCGAGTGCGCTGCGCCGCGGATACTTCCGGACCATGACCGAGGCGATCTCGCCGAACCCGGTGGAGCGCCGCTGCCGCACCTCGAGTGTCTCCGTCACCGGTGACAGGTCGGCACCGATATCCCGGCGAACTCGTTCCTCCACCTCGTCGACCAGTTCCTCGGCCTGCCGGTCACGGCCGTGGATGAACATCCACCGGGGGCTCTCCGGCACCTGCCGCCGCACCACGAGGACCAGGAGTCCGAAGAACACACCCATACCGAACATGAGGCGCCAGCCGATATCCGGCGGGAACAGTTGCGGATTCAGTGCCGCGACCGAGAGCAGCGCCCCACCGGAGGCCCCCAGCCAGTAGGTGCCGTTGATGACGATATCGATCCGTCCGCGGTACTTGCTCGGAATGAGTTCGTCGATCGCGGAATTGATGGCCGCGTACTCTCCGCCGATACCGAGCCCGGTGAGAAACCGGAACAGGACGAACCACCAGACCGAGAAGGAGAACGCCGTCATGGCGGTGGCGACGAGATACACCACCAGCGTGACGATGAACAGCTTCTTGCGGCCGTAGCGATCGGTCAGCCGGCCGAACAACAAGGCCCCGAGACACGCACCGGCCACGTACATCGCCGCCGCGAGCCCGGACACCTGCGCCGAGGAAATGGCCAGCCCGCTGTCGGGCTCGGACAGTTTCGCCGCGATACTGCCGACGACGGTGACCTCGAAACCGTCGATGATCCACACCGAGCCCAGCCCGACCACGATCATCCAGTGCCAGCGTGCCCAGGGGAGCCGGTCGAGGCGGGCCGGGATCCGGGTGCGCACCGTCGTCATGGGGCGGGTCTTCCCGCTCGCGGAAGTGACAAACCGGGCCACCCGCCGGGGTGGGCGAACACACTGGTGAGAGCGGCGCACCGCGGGTATACGGGCGCTATGGCGACGACGTTGCGGCGCACCGTGCCCACCCACCTGCTGTACCTGTTCGTGCTCGGCGATGTGCTGGGCGCCGGGGTGTACGTGCTGATCGGCGATATAGCCGCGCAGTCGGGTGGGGCGGTATGGGTGCCGCTGCTCACCGCGCTCGTACTGGCCTGCCTGACCGCGGGCTCGTACGCGGAGCTGGCCACCCGGTTCCCGCGCGCGGGCGGCTCGGCCCACTACGTGACCCGGGCGCTCGGACCGGCCGCGGGCGCCTTCATCGGATTCTGCATGCTCGCGGCCGGTGTCGTCTCGGTCGGTGCGCTGGCGCGCGGTTTCGCCTCGGACTATCTGGCCGAATTGATCACCCTGCCCACCGCGGCCGTCGTCGTGCTGTTCCTGGGCGTCCTTGCCCTGCTCAACATCCGCGGTGTCAAGGAGTCGCTGGGCGCGAATATGGTCGCCACGGCTGTCGAGGTCGGCGGTCTGCTCCTGGTCATCGGACTGGGCGCCTGGGTTCTCGTCCGCGGCGGCGGCGAGCCCGGCCGGCTCGTCGAGCTGGGCACCCCCGAGCACGGCGCGGTCGGAGCCACCCTCGCGGGCGCGGTACTCGCCTACTACTCGTTCGTCGGGTTCGAGACGTCGGTGAATCTGGCCGAGGAGGTGCGGGATCCACGCCGGGCGTACCCGCGGGCACTGTTCGGCGCGCTGCTCACCGCGGGTCTGGTGTACGTGCTGCTCGGGATGGTCGCCGCGGCGGTCGTACCCACCGAGGTCCTGGCCGAGTCGAGCGGTCCGCTGTTGGAGGTGGTCCGGGCGGCCGGCGGGGTGCCCGAACGCCTGTTCGCCGTGATCGCGCTGGTGGCGGTCGCCAACGGCGCACTGCTGACCGGCATCATGGCCTCCCGCCTCGCCTACGGGATGGCCCGCGACGGTCTGTTGCCCGGGGTCCTGGCCCGGCTGCTCCCACGCCGCCGGACCCCCTGGGTGGCCGTACTCGCGACCACGGCGCTCTCGCTGCTGCTGGCGCTGACCGGCGAGATCGCGGCTCTCGCCGAAACCCTGGTCCTGCTCCTGCTGGTCGTGTTCACGGCGGTCAACGCGGCCGTGCTCCTGCTGCGCCGGGAACCGGACGGCACGGGCGCGTTCCGAGTCCCGACCGTGGCGCCCTGGCTCGGACTGGCGTCGTGTCTGTTCTTGTTCACACGGATCGACGGTGCCGTGTGGGCGCGCGGCCTGATCCTGCTCGGACTCGGTCTGGTGGTGGGCGGTGCCCAACTCGTGCGGACGCGTCGCGCCCGCGAATCCGGACCGGTGCCCTCCGGAGCGCGCAACGCCCCGGAACGGCGAGAGAGCTAACCCAGCTGCCGCTGCGCCGGCCACAGCCGCGCCCAGGGCGCGCGGACGGTACGGCACACATACATCGCCGCTCCTTGCTCGTCATTGTCGATTCCGAGCCCGTTGTCGATTCGGCCCGCCGCTTCGGGAGCGGAATCGGCGCAGAAACGCGCGACCTCCGCGCGGGTGAGACCGACGGTGAGGATCGGACGGAAATCGGCCGGTGGCCCCCACCACCAGTAGGCATTGTGACCGCTGTGCGGGACCGGGAGGCCGTGCGGGGCGCCGAAACGTTCGATGGCCGCGGCTTCGCCGTAGTTGGCGGTAAGTATTTCCGCGTCCGGCGCCAGCCGGTCCCTGGCTTCCGCGATCCGGTCGGTGAACCTCGGCCAGCCGATCGTTTCGCCGGCATCGTAGTTGAGAGCGAGGATCGGCGAATCGCGCAGGGCGGTCACCGGAAGAACCGGCAGGAACAGTACCGCCGATACCGCCGCGTTCAGCGCGAGAACCGCCGCCGTCGCGGCGCGGCGCGCACGGGCGCGAAGCAGCACCGGGGCCAGTGCGGTGGCGCCCGCGGCCAGCAGCACCGGATACATCCCGCCCAGATAGTAGGCCTTGCCACCGGCGGCCGGATACGCCACGAACAGCAGTGCGTAGGCGAGCGTGAAGGCGCGGTAGCGAGGTTGCCGGGCCAGCCACCACAGACCCGCGCCCCACAGCACCACCAGCAGCGGCCCCATCAGGCCGAATTGCAGCAGCACGAAGGCGGCCGGGCCGTCCGAGGTGCCCGACGAACCACTTGCGATGGCTCGGCTCATTTCGATTTGCGGTAGTCCGTTGCGCGCCTGCCACCACAGATTCGGCGCCCAGATCACCGCGGCGATCGCGAGCGCGGCCGGAAAATACCCGGTGGCGAACACTTTTCGGGGGCCGAGCAGCAGTAGTGCGCACACGAGAACCAGCAGCGGTAACGCCAGCAGTGTCTTGTTCTGCAAGCCGATCCCCGCCAGCACACCGGCGAGCAACCACCAGCGCCGATCCGATTCCGGCCGCAGCAGCCGCAATACCGTCACCACCAGCGCCGACCACACCGCCAGATCGAAAATCACGGTGCCGAGCTGATGACCGCCGCCGAGCAGAAGCACGGAGGAGGCCGCCGCCGCGGCGGCCAGCGTCTGTGCCGCCCGGTCGCCGCCCAGTTCACGGGCCGCCCAGCCGGTACACACGATCACCGCGGTGGCCGCTACGATCGCCGGGAGCCGTAGGACCACCAGTGAGTCCGCGTCGATCGCGGCCATCGCCCGGGCCAGCAACGGCACCAGCGGCGGCTGGTCGGCGTACCCCCAGTCGAGCCGCCGGCCCGCGGCCAGGAAGTACATCTCGTCCCGGTGGTATCCGTACCGGCCGGCACACCCGGCCAGCACGACCGCGAAAAGACCCGCCACCCAGTACATTCCGCCGTCCTATGCTGCCGGCGGCGGACCGGTGTGCCGCTGCGCCCGTATCGATCCTCGCACGGACGTCCGGCCGCTCGCTCGGTATCCGGAATGCCGCGACGGCACGGTTCCGCGGCCGCCGGTCGCTGTCCGCGAGGCGGCGTTGTCAGGTGGTCCGGCGGGCACGCGCACGCCGTTTGCCCTCGTGCATCGCCTGGACCCGGGGGATCGGAATGGTATGGCCTTCCGCGACCAGATCGCCCGGAAGCACCTGCGGTTCGGGCATGGCGGCCGACCAGGGGTCGGTATCCGCCACCAGGGCCGGCACCGTACGCATCGTGAAGTCCGCCGGCGTCACCTCGTCCAGATCGGCCCAGTCGAGGGGGAACGACACGGGAACCCCGGGTCGGATACGCGGACTGTAGGCCGCGACGACGGTCGCGCCGCCGGTACGTGTCGGGTCGAGGAAGACCTTGCCCCCGCGGTCCTCCTTGATGAACGCTGTGGTGGCGAAACCGGGATCGAGGCGCTCGGCCCGGGCGGCGATGGCCCGCGTCGCCGCGGCCGCGTCCTCATGGCGGGTGCCCGGTGTGATCGGCACGAACACATGGGCACCCTTGGCTCCGCTGGTCTTCACCGCCCCGGCCAAACCCGCGTCCGTCAACGCCGCTCGGATCAACCGCGCCGCCTCGGCCGCGTGCCGGAAGGTCTGCCCGGGTGACGGATCGAGGTCGAGAACGAGATGCGTCGGCCCCGGGCCGGGATCGGAGGTGACCAGAGTCGGGTGGTATTCGACGGCACGCTGATTGCCGAACCACAGCAGGGTCGGCATATCATCGCACAGCGCATAGGAGATCTCGCGCCGCGAACTCTCCGCCCAGACAGTGGTCCGCCGGACCCACTCCGGCGTGTACTTCGGCAGGTTCTTCTGCATGAACGGTTCCTGCCCCGGCCGGACGCGCACGACCGACAGTGGGCGGTCCCGCAGTACCCGCACCAGGCGTTCCCCGATGGCCTCCAGATAGTCCAGCAGGTCTCGCTTGGTCGCCTCGGCGCCGTCGAACAGCGGCTGGTCCGGATTCGTCACCGGAACGCCGCGGCGGACCTCGTCACTGGCCATCGCCTCACCCTGCCCGCCGGCGCCACCGGGGTCAACCATGAGCCGTCCCCGTGGCGGCGTCCGCGCATGCCGCGCTCGCGGTTCCGGAACCGGGCCGCCACTCTGCGGCAGGACGATATTTCGGTTGCGCGCCGGGCGAACGATCCGGAGGGTTACCCTGTGCCACCACGAACCCCGACACCGACTCCCCCCGACTCCCGACCACCCGAGGAACGCCCGGATCTGACCGGCTGGCGACGCCGGCACGCCCGGCGCTCGTCCAACGCCGCGCGGCCGATCCCGTCGGGTAAGCAGTACCGCCGCAAGCAGAAGCACTCGAAACACCAGGATCACGACATCCGCCGGTGACGACATCCGCCGGTGACGGCGGCCGTCGGTGACCGGCCCACGAAACATCCGGTGCCGCAATACCGATGTCCGGACAACGCGCTTCTACCATTTCCCGGCACATCGGAGCAGCAATGAGCGACATCACCCAGCGCGACACCCTGTGGATGCGCGAGGACCTGCGACACGTCTGCCGCCTCCTCGGACTCGACGACCGGCACAGCGCCTGGATCGCCCGCGAATTCGCCCCGTGGGCGGCCGGCTATCTCACCCGCCGGGTAACCCTCGAACTCCGTAACCGGGATGCCGACGCGGCCTGATGCCCCCCGATTTGCCGATTTCCGCGCGATCGGCTGTGATCGGAGAACGTGAGCGGAAACGGCAGCGTTTCGAACATCGGAGTCCCGGTCGCACTGGACCGCCGGACCGTACTACGCGCGGGGGCGGCGGCAGCCGCGGTACCCCTACCGGCCGCGGCCGCGGAGAGTCCGGTCTTCGGGCACGGCGTCGCCTCCGGTGATCCGCTGCCGGACGGCGTCGTGCTCTGGACCCGGGTGACCGTCGGACCACAGGCCCTGCCGGGATCGGGAATCGGCGCCCCGGCCACCGTCCGGTGGGAGATCGCCGAGGACGCCGGGTTCACCACGAGGGTGGCCGGTGGCTCGCTCACCGCGGACGCGGATTCCGATCACACGGTGAAGGTCGACGTACGCGGCCTGGCCCCGGGGCACGAATACCACTACCGGTTCCATGCCCTCGGCGCGACGTCGCCGGTCGGCCGGACCCGCACCGCTCCCGCTGATACGGATTCCCCTGCCCGCCTGCGTTTCGGTGTGGTCTCCTGCGCCGACTGGGAGGCGGGCTATTTCGCCGCCTATCGCCACCTCGCCGCCCGCGACGATCTGGACGCCGTCGTCCATCTGGGCGATTACCTCTACGAGTACCGCTCCGGATCCTTCGAGGGCCGCGCCGGGACGGTCCGGCAGCACGAACCGGTGCACGAGATCGTCTCGCTCGCCGATTACCGGATCCGGCACGGACAGTACAAGACCGACCCCGACCTCATGGCTCTGCACGCGCGGGTGCCGTTCATCTGCACCTGGGACGACCACGAATCCGCGAACAACGCCTGGTCCGGCGGCGCGGAGAACCACGACCCAGGCACCGAGGGCAGCAGGGCGGATCGGCGCGCCGCCTCGATCCGCGCGTACGGGGAATGGATGCCGGTCCGGCTGGAGACCACCGCCGGGGAGACCCGGATCTACCGGCGGCTACGGTTCGGCTCGCTCGCCGAACTGTCCATGCTGGATCTGCGCAGCTAACGGTCGCCCCCGTGGTCGGGCCACCTCGGTCCGCGGCTCCGGAGCGGGGCGGATGGATACAGTTCGGATCACCGTCTTATTAATCATTCCCTCCTGACCGCGGCGTTGTTTCAATGCCGATATGCACCAGTCTCGTTCTCTTGCCGCGCGTCTCCGATTCCGGTCGACCGCGATGCTGCTCGCCGTCGCCGCTGCCGGGATGGCGCTGACCGGGTGCACCAGCAGTGACGGGCCCGGGGGCGCGGCGCTGGATACGCCGCTGCCCACCGAAATTCCGCCGGGCACCACTCTGGTGGTCGCCGACCAGCAGGAGCGTTTCCAGACCGCGCTGCGCGCCTCCGGTGAACTGGAGAAGTTGCCGTTCGAGGTGGAGTTCGCGAATTTCATCGGCGGCCCGGAGATCCTGGAGGCGTTCCGGGCGGGCGCGGCGGATGTGGCGCCGGTGGGCGATGTACCGCCGATCCACGCTCTCGCCGCCGGTCAGGACGTGCCGATCATCGCCGCATACCAGACCGATCCGACGGGGATCAAACTGGCTGTCGCGCCGGGTGTCACGGCGACCCGCCTGACCGATCTCGCGGGTAAGAAGATCGCCTACGCCGAGGGGACGGCCCAGCAGGCTGCGGTGTTGCGGGCGCTGGACAAGGCCGGCCTGTCCACCTCCGATGTCGAGCTGGTGCGGCTGCAGCTGGCCGATTTCAACGACGCGGTCCGCACCGGACAGGTCGATATCGCGCCGTTGAACGAGCCGCGGCTGACCCGCTTCCTGCGGACTCCGGGCGCGAGCGTCATCGCCGATTCGGAAACGACCGGTATCTATCACGGCCTGGGCTATCTGTACTCCCGGCGGGAAGCGACCCAGGATCCGGCGAAGTCCGCCGCGCTGCGCGCCCTCGTCGGAGCCTTCGTGCGGTCGTTCCACTGGACCAATACCCATCAGGACGAGTGGGCCCGTATCTACTACATCGAGAATCAGAAGCTCAGCGCCGACGATGCCGGCCGGATCGTCGATTCGCTGGGGGAGTTCACCTTCCCCCATCTGGATCAGAAGCTGATCGACGCGCAGCAGGCGACCATCGACGTCATCGACGCGGCCGGTCAGTTGCCGCGCAAGGTCGAGGCCGCGGACGGTTTCGATACCCGATTCGACCAGGTGATCAGCGAGACCGTGCCCGCCGTGGGCGCACGATTCGAACGGGAGGCGCAGTAGTGGCCACCTTGGATATCTCCGCGGGCGTACGGGGGGATTCCGCCCCGCTCGCATCACCGGTGCGGTCCGTCCGAACCGCGCGCCGGGTCCGCCTCGGACCCGGTCGGCCGATTCCGTTCGGCTTCGCGCTGGGCCCCGTACTGCTGCTGGCCGCCTGGGTGATCGGTTCGCTGTCCGGCGTCCTCGACGCCGAGACGCTACCTCCGCCGTGGGAGGTGGCCCGGACAGCGGGTGATCTGATCGCCGAGGGCACCCTGCAGTCCAATCTGCTCACCTCGTTGCAGCGGGCCGCGATCGGTCTCGTGCTCGGGGTGTCGATCGGTGTGGTTCTCGCGTTGGTCTCCGGCCTGAGCCGGATCGGTGAGGCCCTCGTGGACGGCCCGGTGCAGATCAAACGCTCCATTCCGACCCTCGCGCTGATCCCTTTGTTCATCGTGTGGTTCGGGATCGGGGAGGAGATGAAGCTCGTCGTCATCACCGCCAGTGTGCTGGTGCCGGTGTACATCAACACGCACGCCTCCCTGCGCGGGGTCGACGCGCGCTATGTGGAGCTGGCGCGGACGGTCGGCCTGTCCCGGTGGGGTTTCATCCGCCGGGTCGCGCTACCCGGTTCCCTGCCGGGCTTCTTCACCGGCCTGCGCCTGGCGGTCACGATCTCGTGGCTGGCCCTGGTGGTGGTGGAGCAGGTGAATGCCACCAGCGGTATCGGCTATCTGATGACCCAGGCGCGCACCTATGGGCAGATCGACGTGATCGTGGTCGGACTGGTGATCTACGGCCTGCTGGGGCTCTTCGGTGACCTGGCCGTCCGCGCGCTGGAGAGGAGGGCACTGGCATGGCGACAGACACTGTCGGACTGACCGTCCGCGTTCGCGCGCTGCGGCGCGGGTTCGGGGACCGGATCGTATTGCGTGGAGTCGATCTCGACATCGCGCGGGGCGAATTCGTGGCGCTGCTGGGTCGTAGCGGCTCCGGTAAGAGCACCCTGCTGCGCGCACTCGGCGAACTGGACCACGATGTCGCCGGCGACGGTGAACTGACGGTCCCCCGGGAGCGGTCGGTGGTGTTCCAGGATTCCCGGCTGCTGCCGTGGATCAGGGTGCTCGACAATGTCACGCTCGGCCTGAGCGGTCCGGGCGCCGCGCAGCGCGGCCGGGACGCGCTGGCCGAGGTCGGCCTGGCCGGCCGCGAGAAGGCCTGGCCGCGGGAACTGTCCGGCGGTGAACAGCAGCGGGTGGCGCTGGCCCGGTCCCTGGTGCGTGAACCGGCGCTGCTGCTGGCCGACGAACCGTTCGGCGCGCTGGACGCGCTCACCCGGATCCGGATGCACGGACTGCTCCAAGATCTCTGCGCCCGGCACCGCCCCGCGGTATTACTGGTCACGCACGATGTGGACGAGGCGGTGCTGCTCGCCGACCGGGTGCTCGTCCTCGATGAGGGCCGCATCGCCGTCGACCTGTCCATCGAGCAGGCCCGCCCGCGCCGGCACGGTGATCCCGCCGTCGCCCACTACCGCGAACGACTCCTGGCCGCGCTCGGTGTCTCCACCGAATCCACTCCGTACGAGGACGATGCCCGATGACCGAACCCCGCCGGCTGAGTCTGAACGCGTTCATCTATCCCGCCGGGCACCACGAGGCGGCCTGGCGCCATCCGGCAAGCCGCCCCGACCGGATCTACGATGTCCGCTACTACCAGGAGATCGCCCGGACCGCCGAGGCCGCGACCTTCGACGCGGTGTTCTTCGCCGACGGACCGGCGCTGCGTACCAATGTGGCCTACAACGCCGCGCCCGGGCTCGAACCCATCACACTGCTGACCGCGATCGCCGCGGCGACCACGCATCTGGGTCTGATCGCCACGGCGTCCACCACCTACTACGAGCCCTACAATCTGGCCCGGCTGTTCTCCTCGCTGGACCATATCTCCGGCGGCCGGGCGGGCTGGAATATCGTCACCACCGGCACCGATCTGGCCGCGGCCAATTTCGGGCTGGACCGCCATCCCGATCACACCGAGCGCTACGCCCGGGCCCGGGAATTCGTCGACGCGGTCACCGCGCTGTGGGACAGCTGGGAGGACGACGCGATCCTGCTGGATCGGGCCGGCGGCCGGTACGCGGACCCGGACAAGATCCATCCCATCGATTTCGCGGGCGAACACCTGCGGGTACGCGGACCGTTCAACGCGGCCCGCACGCCGCAGGGGTACCCGGTCCTTGTGCAGGCGGGAGCGTCCAACGACGGTCGCGCCTTCGCCGGTCGGTACGCCGAGGCGATCTTCACCGCGCATCAGCGGCTCAGCGACGCCCAGGCGTTCTACCGTGATATCAAACAAAGGGCGGCCGATTTCGGCCGCGAACCCGACCACGTGAAGATCCTGCCCGGGATCAGCCCGTTCATCGCGGGCACCGAGTCGGAGGCCAAGCAGCTGGAACGGGAATTCAACGAGCTCACCGTGCCCGAATACGGCTTGAAGCAGCTGGAATCGCTGGCACACGAATCGCTGCGGCATCTGGAACTCGACGAACCGGTGCCGGTCGAATTGTTCGCCGACGCCGGTGATGTCACCGACAATTCGGCGAGCCGGCGGCAGGTGGTGGCCGGGATTGTGCAGCGGGAACGGCCGACCCTGCGCGGTCTGCTGCACCGGCTGGCGGGTGCGCGTGGGCACCGGGTCTTCGCGGGCACCCCGGAGCAGGTGGCCGACACCATCGAGGAGTGGTTCCGCTCCGGCGCCGCGGACGGTTTCAATGTGATGCCGCCCTACTACCCCGGCGGCCTGGAGGTCTTCGCCGACACCGTGGTTCCGATCCTGCGGCAGCGCGGGCTGTTTCGGACCGAGTACAGCGGCACCACCCTGCGCGACCATTTCGGCCTGCCCAAACCGGCGAGCCGTTACGCGCCGCAACCGGTGGCCGGGTAGCGGCGACGGCTGTAGTCGCCCCGCGAGGTGGTGACCGTATGAGGCCACCGGCACAGTTTCACTACACCCTGTAGTAGTAATGAGGGATGGTGAGTCGTTCCTCTGCGCGGTCGGTACTGCCCTGCGCATTTCCGACCGCGGCGGCGCCGGTTGCGTTGCGGTAGGCGCGTGGCAGTGGCCCCGGCTCGGCTCCGGCTCGGCGGCCGACCAGCGTTGCCCGCTCCGAGGTGACGAGCGAATTGTGGTGGTATCGCGTTCAGTCGATGACCGCGTCGGAGAACACCGGAGGGTCACCGAGGAACAGGCGGTGCGACGGTGGGCGCTGTCCCCGCGTGTCCTCGACGCCGAGTTCCTGCGCGATCTCCGCGCCGATGAGCACCCGACCGGACCGGTTCATCAATTCCGGATCGCGGGCGAGGGCGTCGATGACGCGGCCGGTGAACTCCGGCGACTCGGCGGTCGCGGCAAGCCCGTCGTATGCGCCCGGATTCGCGGCGAATCCGGCGAGCGTGCGTTCGGTCATGAGCAGACCCATCCAGATCGAGACCACCGCTACGTTCCACGGACGGAAATCGACGGCCATATCGTGCGCCATCTTGTCCACCGCCGCCTTGCCCGCACCATAGGCGGGCCCGTGCATGTAGCAGGTGCCACCGAACGACGAGGTGTTCACGACCAACCCACCACCATCGGCCACCAGCAACGGTGCGGCGTAGTAGCTCGCGACGTAGCTCGAGCGCATACCGACGTCCAACGGGCCGAGCAGCGTCAGCGGCTTCTCCCGGAACGGCCCCTTCTCGGTCAGGCCATCCGGCACAGCGAAGGCATTGTCGACCAGAATATCGAGGCGGCCGTGTTCGTGACGAAGACCTTTGCCCCGGTTTCCCCCAGGGCCACAGCGATTCCCTTGCCCGCGCCGCGACTGGCACCGGTAACCACCACGATTCGTTCCGGACCCACCATCGACTCCCTCCACTGCCCGACCGATCACCCAGCGCATCGTGTGACACGTTCCGCTACTGAACCGGACCGGCCGGGAGTCCCGCGGAGTCCTTCCCGGTAGCCGGGAAGGTGGCGGCCCGCAACGGCGCCGCTCCGGGTACACGCCGATAGCTCCTCGAGTCGCCGTCCAGCTTCGCCGGGCCCGTCGAGAGGGGTGAGCGACGCGAGGCGGTGAGTCCGGGGGTGATGGCGGTAGAGCCCGTACCCGCCTCGGGGTGACGGCTTCTTTCGCAGCCCCAACAGCCCGACCACGTCGCCGGTGGGGTCTCGGCGACCCAGTTGTACCAATGCTTTTGCCGCGCCGGTCACGGCAAAGGCCACTCAGGTTCCGCATATTCACGGGCCGGGCGCCGGCGCGTCTCGAGCTTCGGAACCGCTCACGGCACCCGGCCATACCGTCCGGGCGACTACACCTGGCGCGTTCCGCCGCGGTCGGCCAGGGCGGCGACCAGATCGGTTGCGGCGCTGGCCAGTTCGATCCGCGCGACATGTGGCAGGGTGGCGGCGAGTTTTCCGGCGATGGCCGCCTGGATATCCGCGCCGATCGCTACGCCCGCGGCGGTCGGCGCCACACGGCTGATCCGGCGGTCGGCCGGATCCGGTTGCCGTGCCACGTAACCGCGGCGTTCCAGTCGGTCCACCATGCCGGTGATATTGGTCTTGTCGCAACCGAGCGCGGCGGCGAGTTCGCCGAACGTCGGGTGCTGGGCCTGCACCAGGCAGAGCAGGGCGATCTGCTGTGCGGTGAGCCCGAATTCGCGGGCTATCGCCCCATAGAACGCGTTGACCTCACGATAGAGCCCGCCGAGGGCGGCAACCAGGTCGTGATCGTTCACTGCCACGACGAGCAGTTTAGTTGATCGACAGTTGACTGGGCACGATAGTTAGTCGAGTATGTCGACTATCCATATCACCTACTTTTGGAGGTAACCGTGCCCGTCGCAGTGGTCACCGGAGGCTCCCGCGGGATCGGCCGGGCGATCGCCCGGCGACTCGCCGACACCGGCGCCTCGGTCGCGGTGAACTATCGCACCGACCGGGCGGCCGCCGCGCAGGTCGTCACCGCGATCGAGGCCCGCGGCGGCCGCGCGCTGGCCTTCCGGTCGGATATCACCGATCCCGAACAGGTCCGCGCCCTCTTCGACTCCGCCGAGCAGACATTCGGCGCTCTCGACATCGTGGTGAGCAACGCCGCCATCGCCCGCTTCTCCCCCCTCGCCGAGGCCACCGACGACGACTTCGACCAGCAGTTCGCGATCAATACGAAAGCCACCTTCTACGTCCTGCGCGAGGCCGCGAACCGGTTGCGCGACGGTGGGCGGATCGTGCTGGTGTCGTCCGGCGCGACGATCACCCACCGGCCCGGCTCCGGGCTCTACGCGGCCGGCAAAGCCGCCTCCGAACAGCTGGTGCGGGTGCTCGCCCGGGAACTCGCCCCCCGCGCGATCACGGTCGACAGTGTGCTGCCCGGCGCCGTACACACCGACGCACTGGCCGCCGCGGGGGTCGGGCAGATCGACCGGATCGCCGCGACGATTCCGATGGGCCGAGTCGGCGAACCCGACGATATCGCCGATATCGTCGGCTTCCTCGTATCCGAGGAGGCCCGGTGGATCACCGGTGCGTCCATCCCGGCCTCGGGCGGGGCCTTCTGAGCTCGACTGCGGTCCGCTCCTCCGCCCGGCGACCGGCCGTCCCCGCATGGACGAACGACCACCGACGCGTGTCGAGGTCACCGGGGTGGCCGGGTAGGTGGCGCGGCTACGCGGCGCGGGCGCGGGTCAGGCCCCACTCCTCAGCCAGGAGGCGGTGCGAGGTGAGGCGGTCCTCGTGCCGGTGGGTGACGCTGGTGACGACCAGTTCGTCGGCGCCGGTGAGGTCGCGCAGCGCGGACAGGCGCGCGGCGACCGAACCGGGGGTTCCGACGAATTGGGTGTTCACCCGGTCGTCGACCAGCCGCCGCTGATCGTCGGTCAGCGGCGGTGCGGTAGCGGGGTCGAGATATTCCGCGGCCCCCGCGCCACTACGGATACTGGCTACCCAGTGCCCGTAGGTGGAGGCCAGATGCCGGGCGGTCGACTCCTGCGCGGCGACCACGACGTCGGCCGAAACCACCAGATACGGTTCCGGATAGCGCGGCGAGGGCCGGAACGCTTTCCGGTAGCCCTCGACGGTCTCCAGCACGGTGCCCGGGGACACGTGGTAGTTGGCCACGAACGGCAGGCCCAGCGAACCGGCCAGCCGAGCGCTCTCGCCACCGCTGCTGCCGAACAACCACAATTCGACCCCGGCGCCCTCCCCGGGCACGGCGTGCAGGTCGACGCCGTCTGCGGTCGAATAGGTGCCGGCGAGCAGGGAGCGGATCTCCTCGACCTGCCGGGTGTAGTCGAGCGGTTCGGCGCCCGGTAGCCGCAGCGCGTCCAGCGAGGCCACGAGCCGGGTGGTGTCGCGGATCCCGTCGGGCGCGAACGGCGGCGGGATCACCACCCCGTCGCGGATCTCGGTCGGCCGTTGCGGGGCGGACGCGGCCGGGGCGGACGGGGACCGGAGCTGTCCGATCCGATGCGCCGACCGACCCAGCCCCAGATCGAGCCGGCCGGGGTGCAGGGCGTCGATGGTGCCGAACGATTCGACGATGGACGCCGAGGTGCGGTACCCGGCCTGGACCGCGGCCGAACCGACCCGGATGGTCTCGGTGGCACCGGCGATGAGGGCGATCAGTTCGGCCGGTGCCGAGGAGGCGACCGCGACGAAATGGTGTTCGGCCACCCAGAACCGCCGGTACCCCCACGCCTCGGCGTGCCGGGCCAGGTCGATGGTGTTGCGGATCGCCTGCCGGGCGGTGGATCCGGTGCTGATCGGCGACAGGTCCAGAACGGACAGAGGTACCGTCATGAGGCTACGCGCTTTCTCGTCGGCTCGATGGGGATGACGCAGACCCAGGTGGTCGCGCAGGGTCGCGCCGGTGTACTCGGTGCGGTAGGTGCCGCGGTCCTGTAGCTCCGGGATCACCTCGTCGACGAATTCGTCCAGCCCGGCGGGGGTGAGGTGGGGCACCAGGATGAATCCGTCGGCGGCGTCCTCCTGGACGTAGCGGTCGATTTCGGCGGCGACCTGCGCGGGTGATCCGACGAACTGCTGACGCGCGGTGACCTCGATGATCAGTTCGCGGATGGTCAGGTTCTCCGCTTCGGCCCGGGCCCGCCACTGCTCGGCGACCGCGCGCGGATCCCGGGCGTGACGCACCCGGCCCCGGGTGATCGTCACATCGTCGAGCGGTTCGATATCGGGCAGTGGGCCGTCGGGGTCGTAGCCGGACAGGTCGCGGCCCCAGACCTGTTCCAGGAAGGCGATGGCGGTCTGCGGACCGACCTGCTGAGTCCGGATGTGTCGCGCGCGTTCCTCGGCGTCGGCCCGGTTGTCGCCGAGCACGAAGGTGGCCGCGGGCAGGATCAGCAGGTCGTCGCGGTGGCGGCCGTACTTGGCGAGCCGGCCCTTCATATCGGTGTAGAACCGCTGTCCCTCCGCGAGTTCGCCGTGCCGGCTGAAGATCGCGTCCGCGGTGGCGGCACCGAACTCCCGGCCCTCCTCGGAATCCCCGGCCTGCAACTGCACCGGGTATCCCTGTGGGCTGCGCGGGAGCACGAATGTGCCCTCGATATCGAACTGGTCACTGCGATAGCCGAACTCGGGGAGCGGGGTGGTGAACTGCTTCGCCAACTCGAACGGTTCGTTGTAGGTCGTGTTGATGGTGCCCGCCAGGCCCAGCCGGTCGGTGACCCCGGCAAGGGCATTGAGCACCGTGAACGTATCGGGACGGCCGACCACATCCAGATCGTGGATCCGGCCGCGGTGTTCGCGTAGCCGCAGCCCCTCGGCGAGGAAGAAGAAATCGAACAGTCCGCGTTCGGCCGTCCGGGCCAGGTGGGCGAAGGATCCGAAGTCGATCTGGCTACCGGATCGGGGATCGGTCCAGACGGTGGTGTTGTTCACGCCCGGGAAGTGGGCGGCGAGATGGATCTGCTTACCCGACTGCGTTTTCGGCATATCAGCCCCGTTCGGTCGCGTAGCGGTTGCGCGGACGCGGCAGACCGAGCCTGCCGCGCAGGGTGGTGAGCGGGGCCGGTACCCGGTCCACGAAGGCGGCCAGCGCCAGCGGCCGGCAGGATCGTGCCGCTGAACCCGGTGCCCCCGAACGCGGGAACCAGGCGCAACTGGAACGAGAAGAGGTGCAGCAGGAGCAGGCCGACCCAGAAGGTGGGCATGGCCGCCCCGACCGGCGGCAGCGCGGTCAGCAGGTCGCGCAACCAGGTGCGTTCGGTGTAGGACGCGGCCAACGCCAGCGCGGCGCCGAACACCACGGCGAGCGCCAGGGTCGTACCGGCCAGCGCCAGCGTGGAGGGCAGCGCCTCCCCGATGGCCTCGACGACGGTCTGGCCGGTGCTCAGCGAATGTCCGAGGTCACCGCGCACCGCGTGGACCATCGCGGTGGCGTACTGCTCCCACACCGGTTTGTCCAGCCCGTAGCGGGCCTGCAGTTCGGCGACCGCGGCGGCGTCGACCGGGGTACCGGGGTTGGCGTCCACGGCGAGCTGCACCGGATCGGCGGGGAGCAGGTACAACACCGCGAAAGAGACCGTGAAGGCCGCCCACAGGACACCGCCCGCCTGGAGCACACGCAGCAGCACATACCGGGTCGGTGTCGTCATCGGCCGCTCAGCCAGGTGTCGTAGAACTGCAGACGCGCCGAGGCCTCGAAGGTCAAGCCCTGAACGGTGTTCGCGACCCCGATGGCCTGGGAGAGTTCGATGGTCGGGATCCACAGACCCTCGTCGAGCAGCAGCCGCTGCGCCTGCCCGATCAGCTGGAGCCGCTGCGCGCTGTCTACGGTGGCCAGCTGGCCGGACAGCGCCGCGTCCAGCGGCGGGATCGCGCCGCGGTCGTTCAGGTTACGGGCGTCCAGGCCGAAATTGGTGCGCAGGATATCGCCGTCGGCGCGGGTGACGTTGTAGTAGATGGTGTCGAAATGCTTGGTGTTCTGCCGCACCGTGTAGTCGGCGTTGGCGGCCGGTTCCAGCCGCAGGTCCACGCCCACCACCCGCAGTTGCTGCTGGAGGAGTTCCAGGATGGCCTGGTTCCCGGCGAACGCCGCGCTGAACAGCACGCCGAACGACAACCGTTCACCGTTCTTGGCGCGGATCCCGTCTCCGCCCGGGATCCAGCCCGCCGCGTCCAGCGCCCGCTTCGCCGCGTCGATATCGAGGCCGAGTTCGCCGCTCAGATCCAGGTAGCCGGGCGTCGTATGGGCCAGTGGACCGGTCGCCGGACGGAACTGCGGACCCAGCACCGTGTCGACGAGTTCCTGCCGGTCGACCGCGGACAGCAGCGCGGTGCGCACCGCGCGGTCGCGCAGCGGGCCTCGCGTCACATTCGGCTGCAGACCGAAGGTGATTCCCGGGTTGGAGGCGGTGGCCACGTGCCCGCCCGCGGCTTCGATCTGCGGCGCGTCCTGCGGCAGGGCGTCGCTGGTCGCGTCCAGCTGACCGGATACCAGACTGCCCGTGCGCACCCCGGACTCCGGGACGACGGTGAATTCGATCCGGTCCAGGTAGGCCTCACCCTGGTGCCCGAACACCGCGGAGCCCCACTGATATCCGGCGCGTTTGACGAGCGTCACCGAATCACCCTGGCGGTACTCGCCGTAGGTGAACGGGCCGCTGCCGATGGTATCGCCGAGGCAGCGCTGTTCGGCTTCCTCCGCGGTGGTGGCGGCCGCGAGAATGCCGAGCTGCGGGGTCGAGGTCGCCTGCAGGAACTGGACATTCGGGGTGCTGAAACGCACTCGCGCGGTCTGCGGGTCCACCACGTCGGTGCCGGTGTAGCCGGCGAGGTAGGTGGCCGCCAGCGGCGCTTTGGCGCCGCCCAGGACGTGCACGATCGAATCGAGCGTGGCACGGACCGATTCCGCGGTCAGCGGGGTGCCGTCGCTGAAGGTGACGCCGTCACGCAGGTGAAAGGTGAAGGTCCGCGCGTCCGGGCTCACCTCCCAGCGCTGCGCCAGCCACGGCCGGATCTCACCGGTCCCCGGATCCTGATCGGTCAGCGAGTCGGCGATCTGGCGAGTGACGTAGATCGTCTGGTTGGTACCGCCCTGCGCCGGATCGGAGCAGGTCGGGGCCTGGGAAAGTCCATACCGCAGGGTGCCGCCGGGCTGCGGCGGACCGCTGACACCGGTCTGGGTCACCCCACCTGCGCACGCCGCGAGGGCGAACGTCGCGGCGAATACCCCGAACAGGGCCACGGGTCGTTTCATCGAGTTCTCCGGATCGCACCGCACCGGGGACCGGCCGCGGCATCGTCGGGTCGGTGCCGCCGCGCGGCGGACTCCCGGATGCTGGACAAGACGTTATGGAGCGACCGGCGTGGCGTCGCCGGTCTCGATCACTCTGAATCCAAACCTTTCGGGCCGGGGTCGGTCAGAAGTGGCCGGCCAGGGGCAGCGGTTCACCGTTGACCCGCAGGTCTCCCAGGGCACGCGCCTTGTAGGCCGCGGGGTTGTGCGAGAACAGAGTGCGCAGGTTGCGCCAGTGCCGGTCGAGCGCGGCCGCCCCGCGGGTCGCGGAGGCGCCACCGACATCGAAGATCCGGCCGGCCGCGCGCAGGGCGAAATCCTCGATGACGATCTTGGCCTGGGCGGCCCGCAGCGAGGAGTCGCTCTCCAGTGCCGGATCGATCCCGGTGGACCGGGCCGTGGCGAAGGAGAGATCCTGAGCCGCCGCCGCGGCCAGCACGATGGATTCCGCGGCGAAGGCGGCCGCGTCGAGCTCGCCGATCACCGCCAGCAGCTGCGGGTCGTGGCGGGGTTCCTCGGTATTGGCGAAGACGAAATTACGGACCCGCGAGCGCACCAGTTCGGCGGCGTCCGTCGCCACCGAACGCAGAATCCCTGCGGCGATGGCGTGCAGGTAGAGCTGTGGGAAGGACTGACGTGGGCGGTCTTGCGCGCGGAGGTCGCGGAAGGGCAGCGTCTCCGCCACCGACACGGCCACCTCGGTGAATACGGTCGTACCACTGCTGGTGTGCCGCTGGCCGATACCGTCCCAGTCGTCGATGTGCTCGATTCCCTCCCGGTCGACCGGGACGATCGCGCTGAGTACGCCGATCTCCGGGGCGTTCGCGGTGACCCGGATGTAGTCGCCGTAGCGGGCTCCGGTGCTGTAGAACTTGCGCCCGTCGAGCCGGTAGCCGACGGGGGCCGGAGTGAGTGTGCTGTCGTAGGTATAGTCGCCGACCGGGTTGGTACCGAGTTCGGTGAGGGCGCCACCGAACAGTTTGCCCGCCACCACTTCCGGCAACCAGGCGTCCTTACGCTCGGTGCGCGGTAACCGGTAGAGCTCTTCGACGAAACCGAAATGCACCCGCAGGATGTGCGGGACATCGGGGTCGGCCTCGGCGAGGTCGATGAGGAAGGCGAACAGTTCCGCGACGGACCATCCGCCACCGCCGTCGGCGACCGGCACCCGTACCGCGCCCAGCCGGAGCCGTTTGATCGCCGCGATCGCCGCGTCGGGTGGCAGGGTGCCACCGGCCGCCCGGCGGCGGGCGGCGTCGGCGGCGATCTCGGTGACCAGCTCGGTGAGTTCCCCGGATCCGGGCTGTGGGACGGGCGCGACAACGGTCTCGGTACTGGACATGGAGTTCTCCTCCGGATCGAGTTGCCGGCGCGGTGGGTCGCGGTCGGCGGGCTGGGGGTCCGATCGTCACCGGCGCGCGGTGACGGCGATACGCGATGCGCGGGCGGATGGATGACGGCCGGGCCGCGGAACGAATTCCATCCGGATCGATGAACCGGCGGCGGATCTATTGTCGTCGGCTCGCTCTCCGGTCGACAAGGCGGTTCCGCTACGAATTCCGTTCAGAATTTCTCGACCTTCCACCCATCGACTCCGACACTGCACCCGCGCCCGTAAAAAAGCAAAGCCTTGCAATCAGCGGGATTTTATGCGCGGATAGCGGCCGGGGCGTCGTCCCGCTGCCCGGCCGGACCGATTCAGCCTGCGGCGCAGCTTTTTCGAGAGAACTTCGAACACGGCGACAGGTCCGGCGAAAAGTGCACAACAGCGTGGTGAACGGCGACCTCCGGCCCGGCATTCGAGGGTTAAGTCGAATTTCACGAGTGTATTAATTCTCCTTTCGAGAGAAATTGTGGTTCCCGAACCACGCCGGAGATAGGTTCCGTTTCGTGTCCGGCTATTTGTGGCGTCGTATCGGCCAGGCCCTCCTCGTGGTGGCCCTGGCCTATTCGGCCGTGTTCTTCATCCTCAACGTTCTGCCGGGCGATCCGATAGAGCAGCAGATCTCCAATCCCGAGAACCCGATCACCGACGAGGACGCCGCGGCGCTGCGCGCGTACTACCGGCTCGACCAACCCGCTTATATCCAATTCGGGGTGTCGATCGGCCGGTTGTTCGCCGGGGACCTGGGTTACTCGCTCAACAGCGGGCAGAGCGTTTCGCGGCTCCTCGGCGAAGCGATACCGTCCACGCTCGCGCTCGCCTCGGTCGCCTTCGTACTTGCCGCGCTGATCGGTTTCGCCATCGCCATGGCCGCGGTGTTCGCGCCGTGGGCGCCGGTGCGCGAGATCGCTCGCACTGTTCCCGCGATCTTCCTGTCGGTGCCGGCATTCGTCTCCGGTCTGCTGGTCCTGCAACTCGTCGCCTTCCAGCTGGGCTGGATGTCGGCGGTCCGGGACCAGGGACTGCGGTCGGTGGTGTTCGCGGCACTCCCGCTGGCCCTTCCGGTGGCCGCGCCGATCGCCCAGATCCTGGCCCAGGGTCTCGCGAACGCCTACGGGCAACCGTATGTCGAGGTCCTGCGCGCCAAAGGGCTACCGTCGTACCGCATCGTCTTCGGGCACGTGGTGCGCAACGGCTCGATCCCGACGGTCACCATCGTCGCCATCACCGTCGGCGAACTCCTGGCCGGCTCGGTGATCACCGAGACCGTGTTCAACCGCACGGGTATCGGCTATCTCACCGAAACCGCGGTGCGCAATCAGGACACGCCGATCATCCAGGCGGTCGTCATCTCGGTATCCATCACCTTCGTGGTCGTCAATCTGCTGGTCGACCTCGTGTATCCGCTCATCGATCCGAGGATCCGCAGCACAGATACTCCGCGCCGCATGACCGCGGCGCGGACGACGGAAGGGGCACCGGCATGACCGCGACGACCGCGAACCCGGACATCCGGGTCCCGCGCCGGCGAGAACTCCCACTGAACGTCTGGGACGTTCCCGCCCTGGCGTTCCTGGTCCTCATCACGGCGATGATCCTGATACCCGGCGTCGTCGCACCCTACGATCCGCTCGCCGAGAACCTGGCGCCACCGCTGTCGGGGCCGAGCGTGGCGCACCCGTTCGGGACCGACCATCTCGGCCGGGATCTGCTGAGCCGGGTCGTCGCGGGGACCGCGGCCACGATCAGCGGCTCGTTCATCGCGGTCCTGATCGGCCTGGTCGCCGGTACCGCGCTCGGACTGCTGGCCGCGTACTTCGGGCGCGCGGTGGACAGCGTGGCGGGCCGGATCGTCGATGTGCTGCTCTCGATCCCGACCCTGCTGCTCTCGATCACCATCATCGTCGCGCTCGGTTTCGGCACCGTGAATGCCGCGGTCGCGGTGGGTGTTTCCTCCGTCGCGGTCTTCGCCCGGCTGGCGCGCTCCGAGGTGCTGGCCGTCCGCCACCTGCCGTTCGTGGAGGCCGCCGAGCATATGGGCGCGGGCCATCTGCGCCTGCTGCTGCGGCATATCCTGCCCAATTCCTACTCCGCGGTGCTGTCGCTGGCCGCGCTGCAGTTCGGGACCGCGATCCTGGCGATCGCCTCGCTGAGTTTCCTCGGTTACGGCGCGCAACCGCCGCAACCGGAATGGGGCCTGCTCATCTCCGAGGGCCGCAACTACATCAATTCCCATCCGACCCTGGTGTTGTTCCCGTCGCTGGCGATCGTGCTCGCCGTGATGACCTTCAGCAGGCTCGCACACCTGATCCGGAAGAAGGTCGGCTGATATGACATCGCAGCATCCGCTCCTGGCGGTATCCCGGCTGAGCGTGGACTACGACACCGCGGGCCCGCGCCGCGCCGGGCCGGTGGTCGCGGACGTCTCCTTCGGCGTCGACCGCGGCGAGATCGTCGCCGTGGTGGGGCAGTCCGGCTCCGGCAAATCCACCGTCGCCCGCGCGATACTCGGCTTGCTGCCGGAGCGCGGCCGTGTGGTCGGCGGCAGTGTCCGGCTCGACGGCCGCGAACTCACCCGGCTCGATCGCCGCGGCTGGCTCGATATCCGCGGGAGCGCGGTGGGCTTCGTACCCCAGGACCCGCTCGGTTCGCTCGATCCGCTCGAACGGGTGGGCGATCAGATCGCCGAGGTACTCCTGACCCACGGCCTGGCGGACGCGCGCGGAGCCCGGCGCCGCGCGATCGAACTGCTGGACCGGGTGGGCATCGCCGACCCGGAGGTCCGCGCGCGTCACTACCCGCACCAGCTCTCCGGTGGCCAGCAACAGCGAGTGCTCATCGCCATCGCGATCGCCGGTGACCCCGATCTGCTGATCGCCGACGAACCCACCTCCGCCCTCGATGTGACCGTGCAGCGACGCATCCTCGACCTGCTCGACGATCTGCGCCGGGAACGCGGGCTCGGGGTCGTCTTCATCACCCACGATCTCGCCCTCGCCGAGAACCACAGCCACCGGGTCGTGGTGCTCTCCGACGGTGTGGTGCGCGAAACCGGCGAGACCGCGCGGGTGTTGCGCGCCCCCACCGACTCCTACACCCGCACTCTCATCGACGATGCGCCCGCGCTGTCACCGGATCGGTACGTCCGTCCGGCGCCCGCGCCCGACGCCCGGCCCGTCCTCGAGATCCGGGACGTCGGCAAGGCGTTCCACCCGGGCACACCGGTACTGGACGCTGTGGGTTTCACGGTCACCGAAGGGTCGGTGCACGCCCTGGTGGGTGAATCGGGATCCGGTAAGACGACACTGGCCCGGATCCTGGCCGGGCTCACCACCTTCGATTCGGGGACGATCGATATCGACGGCGTCCCGTTGGACGCGGAGGACTGGTCCACGCCCCGCAAACGCCGCGAGCGGGCCCGGGTCCTGACCCTGGTCCAGCAGAACCCGCTCGCGGCACTGGATCCGCGACTCCCGATCGCCGACGCGGTGGCCGAGCCGCTGGCCGTCAACCGGGTCGGTACCCGCCGGACCCGGCGCGCGGCGGCGGTCGCCGCGCTCGAGCGGGTCGGTCTCCCGGCGGAGATCGGCGCCCGCCGCCCGGCGGAGGTGTCGGGAGGTCAGCGGCAACGGGTGGTGCTGGCCCGGGCGCTCGTCGGCGGCCCTCGCATCCTGGTGCTCGACGAACCGACCTCGGCGCTGGATGTGACCGTCCAGGCGCAGACCATCGGCCTGCTACTGGAACTCCAACGGACACTGGGCCTGACCCTGCTGTTCATCTCACACGATCTCTCTCTGGTCCGGCAGATCGCCGACGAGGTGAGCGTGCTGCACAACGGCCGCCTCGTGGAGAGCGGCGCGGTCCGCGAGGTCTTCGCCGCGCCGCGGGACGCATACACCCGGCGACTGCTCGACGCGGTCCCCCGCTCCGGTGCGGTGGTGAGCGCGGCATGAGTTTCCTCGCCCGCGCGGTCCACGCCGCGACCGCCGCGCTCCTGGTCGCCGCCGTGGCCACCGGCTGCTCGGTGACCGATGAAACCGAGCGCCCGGTCACCCCCGGCCGAGGCGGCCATCTCACCTATCTCGACGCCGAAGCCCTGGCCTCGATGCAAGTTCAGGTCAGTTACTGGCAGAACAGCCTGGTCAAGGATCAGGTACTGGACCGGCTCGTCTACCAGGATCCCACCACCTTCCGGTTCGTCCCGTGGATCGCCGAGAAATGGACCCTGGACGAATCCGGCACCGTGTACACCTTCACGATCCGCGACGGGGTCACCTTCAGCGACGGCCAGAAACTGGATGCCGGCGCGGTCGAACGCAATCTGGAATGGCAGTTCACCGGGGACAAGGCCAAGGGCATCAATCCCAATCCGATGCTCCCGAAATCGGGCGTCGCCATCACCTCCGACGCCCGGGCCCGGACGGTGACGGTCACGCTGGAGCAGCCCTACACACCGTTCATCCCGGTGCTGTCGATGAATACCGCCGGTCTGGTCGCCGACCGCACCATCGAGGCGTCGAAGGAAACCCAGTCGGTGCCGACCAACCTGATCGGTTCCGGTCCGTTCGTGGTCGAATCCGAGGTGCCGGACAAAAAGGTCGTCCTCGCCAAACGCCGCGGCTACGACTGGGCCCCGGCCACCGCCCCGCACCAGGGGGAAGCCTATCTGGACACGGTCACCGTCATCCCGGTCACCGAGGACAGTATCCGGGTCGGCGCGCTGCGCGCCGGGCAGGGCGATGTGATCCGGTACGCGCAGCCGCCGGACGAGACCCTGCTGCGCAGCGAGGGTTTCGAGGTGCGCGGCCTGCGCACTCCCGGCCTGGCCAATACCCTGGATATCCGGCAGACCGCTCCGTTCCTGCGCGATATCCGGGTCCGCCGGGCGATCAACTTCGGCATCGACCGGCAGGAGATCCTGGGCACGCTCTACACCGACAACTGGCGTGCGGCGAAGAATGTGGTCACCGAGAACTTCCCCGGCTACCGCGACCGCTCCGATGTGGTCCGCTACGACCCGGGTGAATCCGAGCGACTGCTCGACTCGGCCGGCTGGGGGACCCGGGATTCCGAGGGCTACCGGACCAAGGACGGCGAACGCCTGTCGGTCCTCGTCTACGTCGATGTCTACGACCACACCGCGCGGCCGATGTACGAGCTCATCCAGCGGCAGTTGCACCGCGTCGGTATCGATCTCGTGGTGCGCCAGACCGACTTCGCGAACTATCCCACCGCCAGTATCGCCGACGAGGTCGGCCTGCGCCGCAACGGCTGGCCCACCCCGGATCCGGTGCGGTTGTGGCAGAACTACGACAGCGGCGGCGGCGATCTGTACGCCCTCGACGGCGCCGACCCGACCATCGACCGGTTGCTGCGGGCCCAGCTCGTCGAGACCGATCCCGGGCGGCGCGATCGGATTCTGCGCGAGTACACCGATTACGTCATCGACAACGCCTACACCGTCCCATTGCTCGAGGACACCCAGATCTTCGGGCTGGCGCCGCGGGTGCGGGGCCTGACCCACGCCGCGAATTCGGTGCCCTGGTTCTACAACGCCTGGATCGACGACGGATCCGGAAAGCGAGACTGAGATGCCACTCGTACTCGGCCTGCAGATCCCGGACGGCCAGCTCGCCGGGGAAGCCCGCAACGGTTTCGGTGACCTGCCCGAACGCCTCGACGCCGCGGGGATCGGGTACCTCGTACTCGGCGCCGACCGGGCCGCCGCCACCGGCGCCTCGCTGAACCCCGCCCTGCTCGGCACACTGTTCGCCCGCCGCACCAGCGGTCTGGGCCTCGTGGTGGCCGCCGCGCCGCAGCGGGACCATCCGTTCAATATCGCCCGCCGGGTCGCGGCCCTCGATCACATCTCGCGCGGGCGGGCCGGCTGGCTGGCGCTGCGCACCGACCAGCACCTCGCGCTCGGCGCACCGCGCCACGGCACCTGGGCGGCCGCCGCGGGTCCGGTGGGCGCCGAACTGCTCGCCGACGCGGTGACCGCCGCCCGCGCCCTGTGGCGCACCTGGCCCCTGGAAACACTTACCCACCCGCCCGCCGAACGCACCCCGGAGGTGGAGGTCCGCTACGCCGACCACACCGGCGCCTTCCCGACGACCGGACCGTTGAACGTACCCACCACACCACAGGGCGAGCCGTTGGTCGGCTGGGCGTACGAGCTCGGCGACGGCGGTCATATCGGGGTCACCGATATCGCCTTCGTGACCCCCCGGGACCGGGCCCTCGCGGTTCCGGCCGCACCGGCGGTGACCACCCATGTCCGCCTGCTCGGCGAGAGCACCCGGGTGCGTTCCCGGATCGCGGAACTGGCCGGCGAGGCATGGGGGGTGACCGGGGTGCTGATCCGGGTGGGTCTGGCCGACCTCCCCGATTTCCTGGACACGACCCTGCCCGCGCTGACCGAGGCCGGGCTGATCCGGCTGCGTGACGCCGCGGCGGGCGCCGCACCGACGCTGCGCGACCATCTCGGCATCTCGCGGCGACCCGAGCCGGATCCACTCCCGTGGCGACCGGTCTACACCTCAGCGTGAAGGAGTCCGTCGTGGCACGCGACCATATCGTTCTGAATATCAATGTGCTGGATCTCGGGATCAGCCCGGCGGCGTGGCAGCTCTCCGGCCTGCCGCGCGACGCGACCACGACCGGCGACTATTTCGCCGCGATCGGGCAACTCGCCGAACGTGGCACCCTCGATGCCCTCTTCCTCGCCGACAACCCGGCCCTGCGCGAGGATCCGCGGCGCAAACCCGGCGATCGGGCCCTGGAGCCGACCACCATCCTGGCCACCGTGGCCGCCGCCACCCGTCACCTCGGCCTCATCGGCACCCTGTCCACCACTTTCAACGATCCGGTAGAACTGGCCGAACGACTGCTGGCCCTCGACCATCTCAGCGGCGGCCGGGCCGCTTGGAACGCGGTGACCACCTACAACCCCGCGGCGGCGGGAAATTTCGGGCTCACCGCGACCCCCGACCGGGCGACCCGGTACCGGCGGGCCGGAGAATTCGTCGATGTCGTACTCGGCCTGTGGCGCACGGCGGTCGCGGGCGGGGAACTCACCCACCGGGGCGAATTCTTCGAGATCGCCGGCCGGCTCCCGCTGGGCGCCTCGCCCCAGGGACACCCACTGATCGTGCAGGCCGGCGGTTCGCCGCAGGGCCGCGAACTCGCGGGCCGCACCGCCAACGCCGTGTTCACCGCCGAGATGACGCTCGCGGCCGGTCTCGAACACTACGAGCAGGTGAAACAGGGGGCCGTCCGGCACGGCAGGCCCCGGGGCGATATCGCCGTCCTGCCCGGGCTGATCACGATCATCGGCAGTACGCATGCCGAGGCCCGGCGCCGCTACGAGACGGCACGCGAACTCCAGGACCCCACCGCCGAATTCGCCCGCCTGGGCGCGCCTCTGGGCCACGATCTCACCGGACTCCCCCTGGACGACCCGTTCCCGCAGCACATCCTGGCCGATCTCGACGATCCGGATGCCTTCACCGGATCCCTCGGCTTCCGCGAATCGCTGGTGCGCGGTATCCGGGACCGGATCGCCGCCCGCGGCCGGGATTACACCCTGCGCGACGCGCTGTTCGAATTCGGCGCGGGTGGGCATCGCCGGATCATCGGCACCCCCGAGGATGTCGCCGCCACCCTCGAGGAATGGTTCCGGGCGGGGGCCGCCGACGGGTTCAATCTCATGCCCGACGCCTTCCCGCAGGGTTTGGAGATATTCGTGGACGAGGTCGTGCCGATCCTGCGCCGCCGCGGGTTGTTCCGCTACGAATACACCGAGCGGACCCTGCGGGAGCGATTCGGCATCGGCCCGGTGGCCGCGCACGCCGCCGCCTGACCCCCGCGGTGTCAGGACGCCAGCTCCCGGGGCGTCTCGACACCACGCAGGATCCGGATGGCGGCGGCCACCGCGGGCCGGCCCGCCGAGGCCTGCCGATAGGTGACGCCGACCCGCCGGACACTGTCGGCCACCCGGCAGGCCACCAGTGGCCGATGCTCACCGGACAGTGACATCTCCGGGACGATGGCCACCCCGAGGCCGTGCGCCACCATTTCGGCCATCGCGTCGAAACTTCCGCTGCGGTGCTGGATCCGCGGCGCGAAACCGGCCTCGCGGCATGCGAACATGACCGAGGCGATGGAGGGCGCGCCGTCGCGCGCCGCGATCCAGTCGGCGTCGCGCGCCGCGGCCAGCCCACGCAGCCGCACCTCTTCCCGTAGTCCGGCGGGCGCGATGAGCACCAGCGGATCGTCGCCGAGAAATTCCGAGGCCAGACCCACCGGCAGATCCCGGGTGCCGAACGAATACGCGTAGGTGATCGCCAGATCCACCTCCTGGCGCCGCACGGCCGGCACCGACTCCACCGGCATCAGTTCCACCACCCGCACCCGCAGCCCGGGATGCTCGCGCATCAGTTCGGCGGCGGCCGGGAGCGCGAACCGGGTCTGCGCGGTGCGGAAGGTCGCCAGAGTGAGGACGCCGGTCACCTGCTCCGCGGTGGCGGCCACCGCGCTCTCGGCTTCTTCCAGCGCCGCAACGATCCGGAAGGTGTGGTCCACCAGCACCCGGCCGGCGTAGGTCAGGCGCAGGACCCGGCCCTCCCGGCGTGTCAGGACGGTACCGACCTCTTCCTCGAGAATGCGCAGTTGCTGTGACACCGCCGAGGTGGTGATGCCGTGCAACTCCGAAACCGCCGTCATAGTGGCACGTTCGGAGAGGTCACGTAACAGGATCAGGCGGCGGATATCGTACATGGAATCCTCGTTTCGCAGACGACGAAAACATTGTCCGCAGGCGAGGTTGTACGGGAAATCCTTTCGATCCGACTGCGCCGAAGCACATATCCACGCCTGGACAGCCACGAACGGATAGCGTAGCTTCCCATTATGGATACTTTAACTATCCATAATGGGCCGGACGGACCCGGCGGCCCACCGGACCTGCCGATCCCCACCGGAGTCGGCGCTTGGACAGGATATCCCCCGCATGCACAAACCACTTCTCACCGTCGCCGCGCTCTACCTCGCGGCGATCGGACTCGCGCTGCTGCTCGTTCCCGCGCAGTTCGGTGTCGGCGCGGTACCCGCGGACGCCTCCCCCGAACTGATCGCGCTGCTGCGCCTCCTGGGCGGCCCGTTCCTCGGCATCGCGGTGCTGAACTGGATGTCGCGCGGGCTCGCCCCCGCCACGATCCGCAACACCGTGCTCCTGGCCGATCTGACCGGGTTCGGCGTGGTCGCCCTCAACGACGTCTGGGGTGTACTCAGCGGCGAAGCGCGGGACGTGGCCGCCGTATTCGGTGTCGTCCATCTGGCTTTCGCCGCGGCCTTCCTGCTCGCCTGGCTGCGCGCCCGGCCGGCGCCCGCGTGAGCCGCGACCGGACCGCCGGGCCGATGCGACGGCTGACATGATCGCCGGACCGGGACGATGCGAGAGAAGAGGCGGCAGCGGATGCGGATGGCGGAACTGAGCCGGGAGTCGGGCGTCGCGATCGCGACCATCAAGTACTACCAGCGCGAAGGACTCCTGCCGCCCGGCGAACTGACCAGCCCCAACCAGGCCCGGTACGGCCCGGCGCATGTGCGGCGGCTCGCGCTCGTGCGGGCGCTCACCGAGGTGGCCGGACTCTCGGTGGCCGCCGTCCGCGAAGTCCTCGCCGCGATCGACGAGCCCGGGAGCTCGCTGCACGACGTACTCGGCACCGCCCAGCCGGGCCTACCGCCCGTGTCCCCCGAAACCGTCGGCGACGCCGACCGCGAATGGGCCGCGCGCCGGATCGACGAGGTGGTCACCGAGCGCGGCTGGCAGCCGCCACCGGGATCACCGCTCATCGAGGCACTGGCCAAGGTGCTGTGCGCGTACCGGGCGGTCGGGCACGAATGGCCGCTCGACAACCTGTCCGCCTACGCAGAACACGCCGACCGGGTGGCCGCCGCCGATATCGAGGCCCTGGCCCGGCTGGGCTCGGCCGAGAACATCGTGGAGGGCGCGGTGGTCGGCACCGTACTCGGCGACAGTCTGCTGGCCGCGCTGCGGCGGGTGGCGCACGCCGAAGCCTCGCGGAAACGCTTCGGCCGGAACTGAGACGATCCGGCCCCGGCGCGGGCGGCGCCACGCGGCGCTGACCGGGCAAACCCGGCACCCGGCCTCGGCCATCGACGAAAAACGCCGCCAAGTGAACCACCTGGCGGCGTCGAGCCGGACGCCCACGGGCATCGCGACTCGGGTGCCGACGTCCCACAAGCGCCTCTCGGCGAGTGGTCGCTCGTAGCGACAAAGGGGTGAGGCCCGGGGCTGTCCGGACGCCGACAGCTGTTCCAACCGGTGGGTCGCCCGGACTATTCCGGTCGGCCGATGTGACCCGGCGGACAGCCCGGCCCCAAGGTCGCCCGCCGGTGTCGGTCACGCGACACCGGGTTGCGCGAGCGGTGGGCCCGGTACTCGCCCGGCTAGGTATCGAGCGAGTTGTTCCGTGTCACGATCAGAGGGTCGGCCGGGGTGAAGGGCAGCTCCGGCAGTTCGTCCGGTGCGATACCGAAAGTGGCCGCCAGGACCTTGCGCGAATAGGCGCTCATGGACGCGCGGTACCCGATATCGGCCGGGGTCGGCTGGTCGAAGAAGATCAGCAGATGGACCCGGGGTACCTCGATCACCTCGATATGGTGCGGATAGGCGCGTGGGACGAAGTACACCTCGCCCTCGTTCACGGTGTAGGTGTCCAGGGTCCCGTCGGGGTCCATGATGGTCATCCGGGCCGAACCCTGGTGGACGTATCCCATTTCGGCGGTCACCGGATGCCAGTGCGGTTCGCGCATGCCGTCCTCACGCACCCGCAGCGAGTACATCGAGATATCGTGCAGCGCGGGCCAGAACTGCCGGCGGGCGGTGCGGGCCGAGCCGACCGGGGAATCGACCGGAGCGGGCATGGCCTCGACGGCGAAGTGGTGCGGGTCGCCGAAGTGGGCGCCGGGAGGAATATCCGGCTCGCCGTCGCGCCGTGCCACCAGGCGCGCGGTCGTACTGCGGCGGATATCGGCGAAGGCCGCCGCGGGCAGGTCGTAGGTGTTGCCGAGCACGGCATCGGTCATCGCGCCGACGGCGGCGCTCAGACCGAAATCCTCGGGACGTTCGTGCCGGAAGGCCAGAATGAACTCGGCGTCGGTATCGCCGATGTTCTCCACGTGGTGCAGGGCGCCGGAGTCGATATGGAACATCTCCCCCGCCGTGACGAGAAACGAGGAGAAACGGCTTCCGTCGTCCAGCACCGAGACCAGCGCCCGGCCGGCCGTGCAATAGGTGAGCTCGGTGGCATTGGCATGCCAGTGCGGTTCGCGGAAGGCTCCAGGGGCCAGCGTGAGGCGTTTGATCGAGAGTCCCGAGAGGATCGGGAAATTGTCGGCGGTGAGTCTGGTCAGCGTGCCGAGTTCGCTGCGATAGATCTCCTCGCCCTGCCACAGCGAGGCGACGTGGACCGATGGACTGCGCATGGATCCCTCCTCGAGCGCCGATGGCCCCCTATCGATCATGCGCCCTCGGCGGACCGCAGACCGTCGGCACGCCGGTGCGGCGCCCACCCCGGCGAGTCGCCACGCCGGGGCGGCAGGCCGCTCCTGGGATGAGGCGTCCACCGGTGAGGCCCGTAGCCCGGGAGCCGGTCGACCTTCCCCTTGTCCCTCATCCCGGTGATCTCCCCGGCCGCCAGGTGGTGACCGGGGAGCGTCCGTCGAGTCCGCCGGGGCGTCGCGCGACGACGTTGACTTTGCCCAGGGCCAGGCGTGTACTGAAGACCTGAAACGTCGAGCTCGTTGCAGCTGGTGATGGGTGTGGTGAGCGATATGAAGAGCGCGGATGCCGTGGTCGGCAAACCTCTGGTGCCCGCGTGTCCCACCCGCTCCACCGCATACATTCCTTGCGAACCCGAACGCTTCCGTCTCGCTACGGGCCGGCCGACATCCCGTCGGCTCCGGCCTTCGGCACCACGCTCCCGGACAGCCGCTCCCCCGGTCCGCGTGCCTCGGTGGCGGGCCCGCGGTGCGGCTGCCGGCCCCGCGAGGCCGCCCGCGGAGCAGCGCACGCCGGCACACTCGATACGGACCACCGGGGTACCCAGCGGCCTCTGGTCCCGCAATTCCCGATACCGAATCCAGGTCCTGTCGTGATCATTCTCGGAATTATTCTGTTGGTCATCGGATTCCTGTTCAACATCCAGATCCTGTGGATCATCGGAATCATCGTTCTCATCATCGGGCTGGTGCTTCTGGCACTGGGGTCGATGGGCCGCGCGGTCGGCGGGCGACGCCACTACTACTGACGCCGTCGGAAACGGTGCCGTGCGACCGTGCCCACCGCCGGCCGATGGCCACTGTCGTCGATGTCATGGACGAATCACACGCGAGGTGAGGAACAGAAATGGCGACCAGCACAATTGTCGCGATCGTTGTCATCGCGGTTGTCGCAGTCCTGATCGTTGCCGCACTGATCTGGACAGCCGCGAACAAGCGCAGAGAACACCGCCGGATCGAGGCGGAGAATCTCCGCGACGAGGCGGCCGAACGCGCACACCGGGTCGGGCAGCGCGAAGCACTCGCCGACGAGACCGCCGCCAAGGCACGCGCGGCCGCGGCCGAGGCCGATGCCCAGAAAGCCCGGGCGGCCGGTCTCCAGCAGCAGGCGGCCGCGCATCGTGGTGAGGCGGCGGCCTCCCGCGACGAACTGGACCAGCAGTTCCAGCGCGCCGACGAGATCGATCCGGAACAGAAGAAGCACGGCACCACCTAGCGACGTGCGGAACCGGTCCGAACGGAACCGCGGCACCTGTAGCGGAATGAACGGTCCGGCCGTCGGACCGTCGTGACGGTACCGGCGATCGGCACTCAGGGCGGAGGCAAGCCGTGGAAGCGAGCACCCCACCCGATGACACCGAGGCGGGGCGGAGCGAGGCGGCGTCGGCCGCCGCGCACGCCTACCCCAGTGGTGAGACCGCACTCCTGATCATCGATCCGTGCGAGCCGCCGCGGTCGATCCGGCTCAGGCCTCGAGGACCGGCGGTAGCCCCGTCCGCACCGCCCGGTATTCGTGGACGATCCGGGCCACGATCTCGGCCGCGGGCAGCACTTCGTCGACGAGGCCGGCGGACTGGCCCGCTTCGACCCTGCCCTCGGCGACATCACCGTACAGAGCGGCGTCCTTGAGCGTGGACTCCTGGAAGACTTTGCGCCGCAACGTCTCATCGGCACCGTCCGCCTCGAGTTCGAGCATGCGCGCGGTGAAGTCGTTGCCGAGGGCTCGAATGATCCCGGGGCCGTGCCCGACCGTGCGGGTGGCGTCCACGCCCGCGCCGAGCACCGCGCGTTTGTACGCGTCGTGAACGGTCGCCTCGGTGCTGGCGAGGAACCGCGTACCGAACTGGGCCGCCCCGGCGCCGAGCGCGAGCATCGCGGCGCGTCCGGCGCCGTCGGCGACCCCGCCGGACGCGATCAGCGCGATATCGGGGATCGCGCGAGCCACCGCGCGCACCAGGACCTGCGTGGTGACCATCGCGGGCGGCGGGTGCCCGCCGGCCTCCGCGCCGACGACCACCAGGGCGTCGGCGCGG
>NZ_JBEXLL010000050.1:0-51281 GCF_040609955.1 Nocardia sp. NPDC004568 | reverse complement strand
CAGGAGGGCGTCGAGATCATTGGTCACACACTGGTCATAGACGCCCTCCGCCCATGTCCGGGCATCGACGGGACTTCGGACTTACTCGTCTAGTGAACACTCCGGACGGGACCGCGCCGGCCCGTCACTGTGATCTACCGTACCCGGAGTGTGAATCGGTGTTCACTTCACTGTCCGAATTACCTGGTGCTCCCCTCTCACGACCAGTAGCCGCACCGCCTTACCATTCACCGGCGGGCGCGCCGGGTCAGACCGGCAGCAGTTCGCGCAACCGCCCGCCGAGCGTGCGGCCGCGGTCGACGGCCTGATGGCCGAGCAGGAAGAGCAGTTCCTCGCGCACCGCCTTCTGCACCACCCGGGAGAGCTGTTCCGCGGCCTCGTCGATATCGCCGGCATCGCGCCAGGGCCCCGTATCGATGGGCGGCCCGGCGCTGAAATAGAAGCGTTCGGGACGCGGAATCGGGGTGAGTCCGATACCGCACACCAGCGGCGGGGTCAGCTCGGTATGGAGACCGAGCGATTCGACCAGCAGTCGCAGCGGCCGCAGCAACCGGTCGTCCTTGTCGGCGACGATGTCGTAGGCATCGTCGATCCCGATCATCGCCACCGGCACGATCGGCACCCCGCATTCGATCGCCATCCGCGCGAAGCCGGTGCGGCCCTCCCAGCGCAGTGCGTACTTCTCCCCTTTGCGACGGATCGCCTCGCGACCCCCACCGGGGAAGACGAGAACCACTTCGCCCTGGTCGAGCAGCGTCCGGCAGTTGTCCCGGGTCCCGCGCACCGACCCGTAGTAGTGCAGCAGATGCCGCACGCCGGGTACGGAGATGAGCAGATTCTCGGCGAGACCGCGGATCAACCGGCCGCGCGTACGCAGCACTTCCGGTAGCAGTAACGGCGCGTCGATCACGCCGAGCAGGTTGTGATTGGCGACCAGTAGCACCGGCCCCTCGGCGGGAATGTTGTCCAAGCCGAAGAAACGGGGACTGCTCCAGGCCCGCAGCGGCGCCAGGGCCGCTTCGAGCACTCGGAGGTCGATCGCACTCAGATCGACCGATACCGGCGCGCCGTCACTGAGCCCGGTCCGGTCCCTCAGCGCCCTGCGCTGTCGGTCGTCGCCGCCGAGAGCGGTGCGGCCATTCTGTGACATAAAACCCTCCTGAGGTCGACTCATACCGATTGTGAATCGACATGGGTCGACAGCCCACAGGGTTATGCAATGTCCCACATTTTCGCGACCCGGATCGGTTCGGGCGGGGTGCGCCCGAACCGGTCACGCCGGCGCCGCGCCCGCGTTGGCGTAGCCGGAAAGGGCCGCTGCCAGCGCACTCGGTACCCGGGCTTGGACACGGGTGCCGTTCTCGGTGTGCTCGGAGCGCGAAATCCTGCCGTCGGCATGGATCCTGGCGAGCAGATCGCCGCGAGTATACGGAAGCAGCACGCTCACTTCCACATCCAGCCCACCGAGAACCTCGTCAAGCCGGGTACGCAACCGGTCGATACCGAGGTCCTTGTGTACGGAGACGAACTCGGCGCCGGGCAGCAGCCCACGCAGCCGGGTCAGCTCCACCGGATCGACCTCGTCGATCTTGTTGACCACCAGCAGCTCGGGCGGGGCGGGCTGTCCCGACTCCCGGATCACCTCGGTGACGACCTCCCGGACCGCCTTGATCTGCTCCGCGGGCAGCGCATCGGAACCGTCCACCACGTGCAGCAGCAGATCGGCGCCGGTCACCTCCTCCAGCGTGGAGCGGAACGCCTCGACGAGCTGGGTGGGCAGGTGGCGGACGAAGCCGACGGTATCGGTGAACACCACCTCGCGGCCGTCCTCCAGCTCCGCGCGTCGGGTGGTGGGGTCCAAGGTGGCGAACAGCGCGTCCTGCACCAGCACACCCGAGCCGGTGAGCGCGTTCATCAGGCTCGATTTGCCGGCATTGGTATAGCCGACGATGGCCACCGACGGCACCCCGCTGGAGGTGCGTCGTGCGCGCTTGGTGTCGCGGGCGGTTTTCATCTCCCGGATCTCGCGGCGCAGTTTGGCCATCCGCTCCCGGATCCGCCGCCGATCGGTTTCGATCTTGGTCTCACCGGGACCGCGCAGACCCACACCACCGTTGCTGCCGGCCCGGCCACCCGCCTGCCGCGACATGGATTCACCCCAGCCGCGCAGCCGGGGCAGCATGTACTCCATCTGGGCCAGCGCGACCTGGGCCTTGCCTTCGCGGGAGGTGGCGTGCTGGGCGAAGATGTCCAGAATCAAGGCGGTCCGGTCGACCACCTTGACCTTGACGACCTTCTCCAGCGCGGTCAGCTGCGCCGGGGTGAGCTCGCCGTCGCAGATCACGGTGTCCGCACCGGTGGACAGCACCACCGCGCGCAGTTCGTCGGCCTTCCCCGAACCGATGTAGGTCGCGGGATCGGGCCGATCGCGCCGCTGGATCAGGGCTTCGAGCACCTCGGATCCGGCGGTCTCGGCCAGCCGGGCCAATTCGGCCATACTCGACTCGGCTCGCGCCACACTGCCCTCGGTCCATACCCCGACCAGGACGACACGTTCCAGTCGCAGCTGCCGGTATTCGACCTCGGTGATATCGGTGAGCTCGGTGGACAGACCCGCGATACGGCGGAGCGCGCTCCGCTCGTCCAGTTGCAATTCGCCGGTGGTCGGATCGGCGGACCAGCCGGCACGCCGGCTGCCGGGCGCCACGCCGTTCGCGGTGCGCGCACCCGAGTCGATATCGTCGAGCGCGAAAGCCGGATCTGTTTCCGGCGAGTGCGCGTCGAACGATTCAGGGGACCCGTTCCCGGTCCCGGAAATATCAGAATTTCTCATACACCATCCATGCTGCCACTGATGCGCTGGTCGGCGCATATGATTTTCCGCCCGGACGCGGTTATCGCGCGTCCCACCACTGCGCGGCCAGCCGACCGGTGGCGAGCAGCTCGGAGGGACCGCGCAGCCACGCCGCGCCCGCGTGCACTCCCACGCGGACCTCCCCGCCCGGAATCCGGACGCCGACCTCGCCGGTCCCGTCCGCGAGATCGAACCCGTCGGCCGCCAGGGCCGCGGCGGCCGCGGCGACGGTGCCGGTGCCGCAGGAGCGGGTCTCGCCGACGCCGCGTTCGTACACCCGCATATCCACAGTGCCGTCGGTGTCGAGCCCGGTCAGGATCTCGACATTGACGCCCCGCGGGAACATATCGGGGTCGTATCCGGGAGGCGCCGTGAGATCGAGTTCGGCCAGCGCACCGGCCGACAGATCCGCGACACACGCCAGATGCGGGTTGCCGACATCGATACCCAGGCCGGGGTATCCCCACCCGGCCACCGTGGCGGTCGAGGCGCCGAGCACCCGCACGGGCCCCATATCGACGGTCACCTCTCCCGCGACCGTGCCGGCCTCGTGCACCACGACCGGTCGTGCCCCGGCACGACTGCCGACCACGAATTCGGCCCCGTCGGCCAGACCGCGGGCCACGAGGTAGTGCGCGAACACGCGCACCCCGTTCCCGCACATCTCGGCGATCGAACCGTCGGCGTTGCGGTAATCCATGAACCAATCGCCGGGCCCCACGCCGTCGGGGTATTCGTCGAGTACGCCCGCGCCGACCAATTCGCCCGCCCGCGCGACGCGCAGTACGCCGTCGGCGCCGAGCCCGCGCCGCCGGTCGCACAAGGCCGCCACCCGGGACACGGTCAGATCGAGTCGCACCTCCGGGTCGGGTAGCACCACGAAATCGTTCTGGGTGCCGTGGCCCTTGGTGAACTCCACATCCTTGTCGTTCCCATTTCGGAGCACGTCGGGCCTCTCCTGCACGTCGGGGGTGTTCTGCACGTCGGTTCGGGTCTCCTCGTCCACTGTTCTCACCGGGCAAACGTCCGGCGCTGCCGGGAAATTTCGTACAGCGCCACGGCCGCGGCCGACGGCGCCCCGAGCGAGCTGGCGCTGCCGCCCATCGGAATGGTGACCGTGCGGTCGCAGGCCGCCAGCCAGGCGGCGCTCATCCCGCTGGTCTCGTTGCCGACGACCAGGATCGTGGCGTCGATCAGATCCTCGTCGAAGACCGCGCGCTCGCCGTTCTCGTCGGTTCCCACGATCCGGGTGGGCACACCGCGCGCCACCTGACGGTCCCGGAACTCCAGCACCTCCGCGGGCCCGGGCACCCGGAAGACCGGCACCGAGAACAGCGATCCGGTGGAAGCGCGGACGCAGCGAGGGTCGTACTGATCGGCCCCGTGCCCGGCGACCACCACCGCCGACGCGCCGAACGCGTCGGCGGACCGGATCACGGTGCCCAGATTCCCGGGTGAATTCGGCCGGTCGAAGACGACGACCACCGGCGCCTCCCCCGGCTCGCCGAGCTCGCATCCGGCCAGGTCGTCGCGGGCGTATTCCGCGACCGCCACCAGTTCGGGCGGTCCGCCCGTCTTCTCTCCCAGATCGGCCATCAGCTCGGGCGCCAGCCCGACCGCGGGCACCGCGCTCGTCTCCAGGATCTCGCGCGCCCAGGCGGACAGACCCGGATCGCCCAGGCGATACAGCAGAGTTTCCAGCGGCCAGTCGTGCGCGAGCGCCTGCGTGATCGGCCGCACCCCGTGCACCAGGAAACGGCTGTCCCGGTGACGTTTGGTGCGATTGTCCAGATAGGCCGTCCACACCTGGACAGCGGCGTTGCGGCGATGGATCTGCCGGGTCACGAGCGGGTTCGCTCCTCGGGTAGGCGATCGGACGCCCGCGGACCGGGCGCCGGTGGGCGGGTTACCGCAGAGTCTGCCAGCAGGGCCAGGGCGATCGCGGTGGAGTCCGGGGCGGCGCCGTCCACCCAGCGCACCCGGCGGTCGCGCCGGAACCAGGACCGCTGCCGCCGGACGTAGCGGCGGGTCCCGATGAAGGTGCGCTCACGCGCCTGCGCTTCGTCGTACTCACCGTCGAAACAGGCCAGCACCTGGGCGTAACCGATGGCCCGGCGCGCCGTCTGCCCATCGCGTAGCCCCAGTTCGACGAGCCCGCGGACCTCCTCCAGCAGCCCCTGCTCGAACATCGCCGCGGTGCGCCGGGCGATCCGCTCGTCCAGTTCGGCTGTCTCACGATCGACCCCGAGGATGCGGGTATCCCAGCGCGGCGCGCCGATCACCGGCGCGGACGCCGCGAACGGCCGGCCGGTGAGTTCGACGACCTCGAGCGCGCGCACCATCCGGCGGCCGTCGGTGGGCAGGATGGTGGCGGCGGCGGCCGGATCGGCCCGGCACAGCGCCTCGTGTACGGCAGTCACCCCCTGCCCGGCCAGCAGTTCTTCCCATTTCGCCCGCACCGCCGGATCGGTGGCGGGGAACTCCCACTGGTCCAGCAGCGCCTGGACGTACATCATCGAACCGCCGACCACCACGGGCACCCGGCCGCGGGCCATGATCGCCTCGATATCGGCGGACGCGGCGGCCTGATACGCCGCGACGGTCGCCGTCTCGGTGACCTCCAGTACGTCGAGCTGATGGTGCGGGATGCCACGCCGCTGATCCGGCGGCAGTTTCGCGGTGCCGATGTCCATACCGCGGTACAGCTGCATCGCATCGATGTTCACGATCTCACCGCCCAGCTCTTCGGCCAGGTCGAGGGCGAGTTCCGATTTACCGGTAGCGGTCGGTCCGACCACCGCGACCGGTCGCGGGTCCCCCGTCACCGCGCCACGGCGGCCAGCCGCCACAGGCCCGCGAACCAGCCGACGCCGAAGGGTGCGCCCCGATACCGCTCGCTCACGACCGGCGGCGCGGCGTCGGCCGCGAAAAGCCCGGCGAGCGCTTGATAGGCGGCACGGCCGGACACCATCAGTTCGGTGCACAGGGCCGGGTCCAGGGCGAGCAGCGCCTCCGGATCCCCCGTGCCGACCGCCCGGTCGAGCGCGGTCTGCACCGGCGCCGACCGCGGATCGAAATATCCGGGGGCGGCGGTCGACAGGGTCGCGGCGCCGTCGGCGACCACCAGGACACCCTGTGGCTCGGCCTCGGCGTCCAGTTCGGTGCGCAGCTGCGCACCGAACTCCGCGCACTTGTCCGCCGGAGTGTCGGCGGCGAGCATGCACGCCCGCGCCGGCACGTGCGGCGCCACCGCCGCGCGCAACCAGCCGGCGACGAGGACCGCCAGCGGCAGGTCCGGGTCCGGGTCCGCGGCCGTCTGCGCACCCGGTCCACCCAGATCCACCCGCACATCCACGCCGAAGCCGCGGAAGGTACCCGCCGTATCGGCGTCGTAGCTCCGCTCGACGGGCCCGACCCCGAGCACGGTCCAGTGCGGTGTCGCCTCCGCCAGCGCGGCCCCCGCGGCGAGGACGGCGGCGCGGAGTTCGTTCACCGCCGCCTCCGGCGGCCGCGACCCGCCCCGCGCACCGGCCGGTTCGGAGGCGGGGCCCGCGCCGGCCGCTGGCGCGCCGCCACACAGCTCGGGGACGAGAACGGGCGGCGAGGGGATCAGAGCCGCTAGACAGAACACGCCGTCAACCGTAGCCCGTACCCGCGGACCAGCGACGCGGCCGGTTCGCCGGTACCGCCCGCGCCCCGCGCGCGGTACGAGTGTCTCTCCCGGAAACCGGGCGGCAATTGCTAGGGTGCGAAGTATCCGGACCAGGTCCGAGGAGTCCGGATCCGCAGGTCCGGCCAGTTGCCGCCGCTGTCGGCGGTGTGGTTTCCGGAAGTGCGGGCGGGTTGAATGGGGACGCACGGGCAACGCACGTACGACACGTCGACCCCAGCACGGCCGAGACGGGCAGACGTAGCCAGAATGATCGGGCGTAGCCAGAATGAGCAGAGCATAGCCAGAATGCGCAGCGCGTAAACCAGGCAGCCGTGACGCGCGGCAGGGACGAGGAGCAATGACCCACAGCAACGGAACCGCCAAACCCGGCCCGGGCAAGCCCGGTCGCCCGTCCAGCGCTCCCAAGCCCGGTAGCCGTCCCAAACCCGGCGAGGCGCACCCCACCCCGGCCGCGATGAAAACGTCCGGGCCCGCCACCGAACACCCGCATCCGGTGGTCGTCCCCAGCGCCACCGACCCCAGCGTCTGGGGCCGGGTCGACGAGGACGGCACGGCCTGGGTCAAGACCGCCGACGGCGAGCGGATCATCGGTTCCTGGCAGGCCGGGGACGCCGCCGAGGGACTGGCGCACTTCGGTCGCCGTTTCGACGACCTGGCCACCGAGGTCGCCCTGCTGGAGGCCCGGCTGGCCGCCGGCACCGATGCCCGCAAGACCAAGGCCGCTGCCCTCGCGCTCGCCGAAACGCTGCCGACCGCCGCGGTGATCGGCGATATCGAGGGCCTGGCCGCGCGCCTCCGCGCGATCGCCGAACACTCCGACGAGGCCGCCGCGCACGCCAAGGAGGAGAAGGAGCGCACTCGGCACGAGCACACCGAGCGCAAGGAGGCACTCGCGGCCGAAGCCGAGCAGATCGCCGCCGAATCCACCCAGTGGAAGGCCGCCGGCGATCGGCTGCGCGAGATCCTCGACGAGTGGAAAACCATCCGCGGAGTGGACCGCAAGGTCGACGACGCCCTGTGGCGCCGGTATTCCAAGGCCCGGGAGGCCTTCAACCGCCGCCGCGGCGCTCATTTCGCGGAGCTGGACCGGGAGCGGGCCGCCGCCAAGGTCCGCAAAGAAGAACTCTGTGTCCAGGCCGAGGAACTGTCCGAGTCCACCGATTGGGCGGGGACCGCGGCGGTGTTCCGGGAACTGCTGGTGGAGTGGAAGAACGCGGGCCGGGCTCCCCGGGAAGCCGACGAGGCACTGTGGCGCCGCTTCAAGAGCGCCCAGGACGTCTTCTTCGCCGCGCGCAACGCGGCGGCCTCCGAACGCGACGCCGAGTTCGCCGACAACGCGCTGGCCAAGGAAGAACTACTGAGCAGCTACGAGCCGGCCATCGACCCGGATACCGATCTGGAGGGCGCCCGGGCCGCCCTGCGCGATCTGCAGGAACGCTGGGACGCCATCGGCAAGGTTCCGCGCGAGCGGATGCACGATCTCGAGGGCCGGTTGCGCGCCATCGAGAAACGCGTCCGGCAGGCCGCCGACGCCCAGTGGCGCCGCACCGACCCGGAGGCACTGGCCCGGGCCGCGCAGTTCCGGGAGCGGGTCGCGCAGTTCGAGGAGCAGGCCGCCAAGGCCACCGCCGCCGGTAAGACCCGCGATGCGGAGAAGGCCCTCGCCCAGGCCCAGCAGTGGCGGGAGTGGGCCGAAGCGGCGGAGGGCGCGGTCAGCAACCTCTGAGCGGTCCCCCGCTCGGCGCTCCGTCCACCGCGACCGACCGCCGCGACCGGTCCGCCGCGACCGACCGGTCGCGGCGGACGGTCGCGGTCGCCGGAGTCAGTCCTCGCCGAACCGATCGCGCCGCTGCCGCTCCTCCTCGCGCGCCGCGGCGATCCGCCGCTGTTCCTCCGCCGCCAGTTGTAGCGCGGTCCGGCTCCAGACGACCTTCACCCAGTGGAAGGTCAGCACCACGATGGCGAGGGTGCCCAGCACCAGACCGATACCGGGCCCGGAACCCACGTAGTTGTTCAGGCCCGGGGTCTGCCGATGCCAGATCGAGAACACCCCGAACGCGCTGCCGATCGCCGATCCGGCCACCGCGATCCAGGCGAGCACCCAGCGCCTGGTCATCAGTGCCAGCAGCGAGAACCCGATTCCGAAGATCAGCACGAACCAGACGAAGACCCGCGACGGCAGCCCGACGTGCTCGATCGTCGCCGCCTGCGACCCGAGCAGTACATCGAAACCGCGCGCGCCACCGGTATGCGGCAGCACCAGCGACAGCAGCAGCAGGAACACCGCGCCGGCCACCACCATGGCGCGCACACCCGGATCGATCTCGCCCGCGATCCGGCGCTCCACCGCGTCGAGGTCTTCGCGGAATTCTTCGAACTGCTCGGTCTCGGCCGGATTCACGTCGTCCTCGTTTCCCTCGCCTGATCGATGTCCCGGGGCCGGCGCGTCATTCGCCGGCGGCGTCGCGTCGCGCGGCTCCGATGCGGCGCGGTCCTCGTCGCTTCGGTCGTCGTCGCCGGTGCCGCTCATGTCCCGCATCCGGAGGCACAGCCCGAGGCGACCGGCTCCGGTGCGGGCGCCCCGATCCGCGGCAGCCCGAGCCCGACACCGATCGGCGCGGTCTTCGGCGTGGTACCGGCCTCGTGCGCGTCCCCGGCGCGGGTCCGGCGATGTGCCCGGACGCCCGCGTCCGCGACCAGGTGATGCGGTGCCGCGCCGGTCACCTCGACGGTGACCAGGTCGCCGGGGCGGATCGGCGCGGCGGCCCCGTCGGGCCGGAAATGCACCAGTCGACCGTCCCGGGCCCGCCCGCTCATCCGGGCGGTCGCGGCGTTCTTCTTTCCCGCGCCGTCGGCGACCAGGAGTTCCACCTCGGTGCCGATCAGGGCGTGATTGGCCTCCACGCAGATCTGCTCCTGCAGCGCGATCAGCCGGTCGTAGCGCTCCTGGACCACCTTCTTGGGGACCTGATCGGCCATCTCCGCGGCCGGAGTGCCCGGTCGCGGGGAGTACTGGAAGGTGAAGGCGCTGGTGAACCGGGCCTGCCGGACCACATCGAGGGTCTGCTGGAAATCCTCCTCGGTCTCCCCCGGGAAACCGACGATGATATCGGTGGTGATCGCCGCATGCGGCATCGCCGCCCGCACCTTCTCGATGATCCCCAGATAGCGGGCCTGCCGGTAGGACCGGCGCATGGCCTTCAGCACGCGATCCGAGCCCGATTGCAGCGGCATGTGCAGCTGCGGGCACACAGTCGGGGTCTCGGCCATCGCCTCGATGACATCGTCGGTGAACTCCGCCGGATGCGGTGAGGTGAAGCGCACCCGCTCCAGTCCGTCGATGTTGCCGCAGGCCCGCAGCAGTTTGGCGAAGGCGCCCCGGTCGCGGGGTTGCCCGGGGTCGGCGAAGGAGGCGCCGTAGGCGTTGACGTTCTGCCCGAGCAGCGTCACCTCCAGCACACCCTGGTCCACCAGCGCCTGCACCTCGGCCAGCACATCACCGGGGCGCCGGTCCACTTCCTTGCCGCGCAGGGCGGGCACGATGCAGAAGGTGCAGGTGTTGTTGCAGCCGACGGAGATCGACACCCACCCCGCGTACGCCGATTCCCGGCGCGCGGGCAGGGTCGAGGGAAACGCCTCGAGCGATTCCAGGATCTCGACCTGGGCTTCGTCATTGTGCCGGGCGCGTTCCAGCAGCACCGGCAGCGAGCCGATGTTGTGGGTACCGAACACCACATCCACCCAGGGCGCCCGGTTCAGGACCGAATCGCGGTCCTTCTGGGCCAGGCAGCCGCCGACCGCGATCTGCATACCGGGCCGGGACGCCTTGATCGGCGCGAGATGGCCGAGGGTGCCGTACAGCTTGTTGTCCGCGTTCTCCCGCACCGCGCAGGTATTGAAGACCACCAGATCGGCCGTCGCGCCGGGCGCGGCCTTCCGATACCCCGCATCCTCGAGCAGGCCGGACAAGCGTTCGGAATCGTGCACGTTCATCTGGCAACCGAAGGTGCGGACCTCGTAACTGCGCGCGCCGGCCGGCTCGATCCGGGTGGGGAGCGCTACCTGTCCGATCGAATCCACGCGTCCAGGGTACGGGCCCTCGCCCCGGCGTTTTCCAGCAGATCCGCCCCTCCCGCCCCGGTGGCCGGACCCGGCCCGCCCGTGACCGCCTGGAGACGGCATGTCCGCCGTGGCCCTTCCCACATATGGGGAACGGGCCGGCCGATTCGCCGCTACTGTCCCGCCGGCCCCTCGGCAGGCAAATCCCGGCCGAGCGAACGGATTACAACGGATGACCATCGGGTTAAACCCGAATTTCGACTCGGTGTGGCGCCGGGGTGTGTCGCCGAAAGGCTCGCAAAACCGAAATTTCGGCTTAAGGTCAGTGCCATGACCGACACCGACGCCGACACGCCAGGGGCGGCCGGCGACACAACTGCTGTGCCCATGATCACCCTACGCGCCGTCGACAAGCACTTCGGTGCCCTGCACGTGCTGCGCGATATCAACCTCGAGGTGCCCCGTGGGCAGGTCGTGATCGTGCTCGGGCCGTCGGGCTCCGGGAAGTCGACGCTCTGCCGCACCATCAACCGGCTGGAGCCGATCGATTCCGGAGAGATCCGCGTCGACGGGGTACCGCTGCCCGCCGAGGGTCGCGCCCTCGCCGCCCTGCGCGCCGATGTCGGCATGGTCTTCCAGTCGTTCAACCTCTTCGCGCACAAGACGATCGTGGACAACGTCATGCTCGCGCCGATGAAGGTCCGCGGGACCAAGAAGGACCAGGCCCGCCGCCACGCCATGGAACTGCTGGAACGGGTCGGTATCGCCAACCAGGCCGACAAGTACCCCGCCCAACTCTCCGGCGGGCAGCAGCAACGCGTCGCCATCGCGCGGGCGCTGGCCATGAATCCCAAGGTGATGCTGTTCGACGAGCCGACGTCGGCACTCGACCCGGAAATGGTCAACGAAGTCCTCGATGTGATGGTCTCGCTGGCCAAAGAGGGCATGACCATGCTGGTGGTAACCCATGAGATGGGCTTCGCCCGCCGTGCCGGCGATCGGGTGTTGTTCATGGCCGACGGCCAGGTCGTCGAGGACACCGACCCGGAGACATTCTTCAGCGCACCGAAGTCCGATCGTGCCAAGGACTTCCTGGGCAAGATTCTCAGTCACTGAATCTGCCCGGCGGATAGACAGGCACACACTCGACGGCATCGCGCCGTCGAGGAGATGAGGGAAGGAACACCGATGAGGATCAACCGAGCACTCCGCATCGCGGTCGGCGCGGTCGCTGTGGCCGTCACCACCGCCACCACCGCGGCCTGTGGCGGCGGCAGCGACAAGACCGCGCTGGAGAACGCCCAGGAGGGCGAGCTGACCATCGGCATCAAATACGACCAGCCCGGCCTGGGCCTGCGTAACACCGACGGGACCTACAGCGGCTTCGATGTCGAGGTCGCCAAGTACGTGGCCTCGAAACTCGGCGTCCAACCGGACGGCATCACCTTCAAGGAAGCCCCCTCCGCGCAGCGCGAGACCCTGATCGAGAACGGGCAGGTCGATTTCGTGGTCGCCACCTATTCGATCACCGACGCGCGCAAGGAGAAGGTCGATTTCGCCGGCCCCTACTATGTCGCGGGGCAGAGCCTGCTGGTGCGCGCCGACAACAACGATGTCACCGGCCCGGAGAGCCTCAAAGGCAAGACGGTGTGCTCGGTGACCGGTTCCACGCCCGCGCAGAACATCCAGAAGAAGTATCCCGACACCCAGCTGCAGACCTACGACACCTACTCGCTGTGCCTCGAGGGTCTGAACAGTGGCGCCGTCGCCGCGGTGACCACCGATGACATCATCCTGGCCGGTTACGCGTCGCAGTCGCCCGGCAAGTACAAGGTCGTCGGCGAGAAGTTCACCACCGAGAACTACGGGATCGGCCTGAAGAAGGGCGATCAGGACACCCGCAACAAGATCAACGACGCGATCGAGGAAATGATCAGCTCGGGCGCCTGGGACACCGCGTTCCAGGAGACGGTCGGTAAGGCCGCGAGCTACGAAACCCCGCAGGCCCCGCAGGTGGACCGGTACTGACCACCGCATCGGAGGGCGGGGTCGCGCCCGCGGCCCGGCCCTCCGGTCCGGCCCCATCCTGCCGATCGGAGGCGCGCAACCACCGTGTTCGATTTGATCTCGGAATACGACACCCAGCTGCTCGAAGCATTCTGGATGACCATAAAACTGACCGTGTTCTCGGCGGTGGGTTCCCTGGTGCTGGGTACCGTTGTCGCCGGTATGCGGGTATCGCCGGTCCCCGTGGCCCGCTGGGTGGGCACGGCCTATGTGACCGTGTTCCGCAACACCCCGCTCACCCTCATCCTGGTGTTCTGCTCCCTGGGCCTGTACTCCACGCTCGGGATGAACCTGGCCTCCGAGGGGCCCACCTCGCTGGCCGACAATAATTTCCGCTGGGCCGTGATCGGTCTCAGCGTGTACACGGCGGCATTCGTCTGTGAATCCCTGCGGGCCGGTATCAACACTGTGCCGATGGGCCAGTCGGAGGCCGGGCGCTCGCTGGGCCTGAGCTTCCTGCAGAACCTGCGGATCATCGTGCTGCCCCAGGCGTTCCGCTCGGTGATCGCACCGCTGGGCAGTGTGTTCATCGCGTTGACCAAGAACACGACGGTCGCCTCCGCGATCAGTGTCGCCGAGGCATCGTTCCTGATGAAGAACATGATCGAAACCGAAGCGGCGCTGCTGGCCATCGGCCTGATCTTCACGCTCGGCTTCGTGATCCTGACGTTGCCCGCCGGTCTGCTGTTCGGGCATCTGGCCAAACGATTCGAGGTGGCCCGATGAGCCGCACGGCATCCGTTCTCTACGACGCTCCGGGCCCCGTCGCCCGTATCCGCAATAGCGTCTACTCGCTCGTGGTGCTCGTGGTGGTCGTGGCCGCGGGCTTCTTCGTCTACCGCGGTTTCGCCGACAAGGGACAGTTCACCGCCGAGAAATGGGAGCCGTTCCTGGACGGGGCGGTCTGGAGCACCTACATCCTGCCCGGCCTGCGGGGCACGGTGGTCGCCGCGCTGTTGTCCATCGTGTTCGCCATGGTGATCGGCATGATCTTCGGTATCGCCCGGCTCTCGGACCACCGCTGGGTGCGCTGGACCGCGGGCACGATCGTGGAGATCGCCCGCGCCGTTCCGGTGCTGATCCTGATGATCTTCCTGTTCGCCCTGTACTCCGAATACGACCTCTTCGAATCCGAGTATCTGGCGCTGGGCGCCGTGGTGACGGCACTGACCATCTACAACGGTTCGGTGATCGCCGAGATCGTGCGCGCCGGCATCCTGTCGTTGCCCAAGGGGCAGACCGAGGCCGGTGTGGCACTGGGACTGCGCAAGGGTCAGCTGATGCGCCTCATCCTGCTTCCGCAGGCGATCACGGCGATGCTGCCGGCCCTGATCTCCCAGATGGTGGTCGCGCTGAAGGATTCGGCGCTGGGCTATGTGATCACCTACGAGGAGGTCGTCCGCAGCGCGCAGCAGCTCGGGGCGGCGGAATCGAACACCATTCCCGCTCTGATCGTGGTCGCGATCATCATGATCGTGCTGAACGTGCTGCTCTCGACGATCGCCACCGGACTGGAGAAGCGCCTGCGGGCCGGCCGCCGGAAACGTGGCGGCGCGGTGGTCGCGGCCGATTCGGTTATCACCGACGCTGCTCCCGGGGTGGATATCACCAAGTAGTCCGCCGGTGCCGGGCCTCGCGCGGTCCGGCACCGGGATCGGCGGCGGACCACCACCGCGCTAGGGGGAGCCGGTCCGGCCGAGGTACCGGGGAGACCGCCCGCACCCATGGGGGGTGCTCCGAGTCCGGAGGTCGAGCTCGCGCCGGCTCGCAGGTCGATCTCCGGACGCTGAGCAGTTCGACCGGCGCCGGATCGGGGCGGCGCATCAGCTTGCCCGGGGCGCCCTCAATCCAGCGGTGGGTCGTCGCCGAATCCGGCGGACTCGTATTCGGACTTGACCACCGCGTATGCCACCGAATGCCCGTAGCCGCGCCGGGCGAGCATTCCGACCAGCCGCCGGATGGCCTTCTCCCGGTCCAACCCGGCCGGCAGGCTCCGTAGTTTGCGGCGCACCAGCTCGACGGCCCGCTCGTATTCGTCGTCGGCCGTGACGGCGTCCAGCGCGGCCGCCGAGTCCTCCTGTGACACGCCTTTCCGCCGCAGTTCCTGCTCCAGCGCACGCCGCCCCTTCCCGGAGAAACCGTGCCGCTGCCGCACCCACTGCCGCGCGAAATCGGCGTCGTCGATGAGACCGACCTCGGCCAGCCGGTCGAGTACCTGCTCGGTCACCTCGGACGAATACCCCTTGGCGGACAGTCGCTGCGCCAGCTCGGCCCGGCTGTGGGCACGGACGGCCAGTAACCGCAGAGCGGACTCCCTCGCCTGTTCGATAGCGCCACGCACATCATCGCCGGTGCGCCCACCGATCGGCGCATCGTCCGGTGCACCGGAGCCGGCCGGACGAACCCGCTGCGGATCGGGCTCGTCCGGCCGTGGACCCCGGGCGGAACCGGTGACGGTGCCACCGGTCGCCAGGAGTTCGTCGAGTCGGCGCCGCATCTGCGCCACCGGATCGGTGGTCTCGGCGCGGCCCCGTGACCTCGCGTCCACCGGGTCAGAAATCGGCCGGGGTCTCTTCCGTCGCGGTCACATCCGCACCGATCCCCAGCTTTTCCTTGATCTTCTTCTCGACCTCGTCCCGGATATCGGTGTTCTCCAGGAGGAATTTGCGGGCGTTCTCCTTACCCTGGCCGAGCTGATCGCCCTCGTAGGTGTACCAGGAGCCGGACTTACGAATGAATCCGTGCTCCACCCCCATATCGATCAGCGAGCCCTCCTTCGAAATTCCGTGTCCGTACAGAATGTCGAATTCGGCCTGTTTGAACGGCGGGGAGACCTTGTTCTTCACCACCTTGACCCGGGTCCGGTTACCGACCGCGTCGCTCCCGTCCTTCAGGGTCTCGATCCGCCGGACGTCCAGACGAACCGACGCGTAGAACTTCAGCGCTTTACCACCGGTGGTGGTTTCCGGGGAGTTGTGCACCATGACACCGTCGACGAAGTAGTTGTGGTTACCCTCCACCTCGATATCGAACCGGTGCATCGACCTGGTCTGCGGCTTCACGCGGACGTCCAGGACGCGTGCCGGCACAAGCCTTTTGGCCGGAGGGACGAAGTCCGGGCGGACAACACTACCACCACGGTAGCGGGGCAGAAGTTTGTACTCCATGGACGGGGCCATGAAGGGCGCCACCAACTCCTGAAATTCGGCAGTCGCCGCTGCGGTGAAGACGAGCACAGCTTTACCCGCACTACCGGCAGCACGAAGCCGGACGTCGAGACCGTACGCATCACGAAGATAGTCACGTAGCCGCGTACGCGATCCCTCGCTCATCGCTTCCACACATATTTCGATCCGGCCGCTCCCACCAGCGGTACGCTGCTGCACCCCTTTCGAGCGCACAGTAAATGATCCATCATCCATATACCAAATGGCCAGCGCGAGCGGTGTGAGCGCCTTCAAGAATTCCTCGGAAAAGAATTTCTTTCCATCACCCAGGTAGACCGCACGCTGCAACTCGGCCAGTTCGGGCAATGGCGTGAAATCGACGAATTTCGCACCTTTATCGTTGATCCGGCTCGAATGCTCGATGTTTCCGAGGAGTCCGGCCTTCCAGTCCAGGTACTCGTGTTGACGCGATCCGTGCCCCATCCGGAACCGCACACCATTACGATTCCGGCGATTCGGCGACAAATTACCATCGCCCATGAGAGAACCGAGTACGACCTGGAACTGCTGACCACCCAGCCGGAAGTCTTCGACGGCCAGTACCCGATCTCCTGCGGTGATCTCGCCCGCCTCGGTCCATCCACCGGGAGTGCGGATCAAGTGATTCGCAGTCGCAGCGAACTGAGACCTACCATTACCGCTGGACTTCTCCACGGTGAACTGGAGAAAGGAGTCCGCCGGTCCGTTGTCGTACCAGTTGACCACGCGCCGAGGAACGACCCGATCGGTCTCGGGGTCGTAGGAAAGTACCTCGACATCCATCTTCTGGTTGACGATCTTCCCGATTTTCTCGGTGGTACCGTCGGCCAGCTGAACTCGGGTGGCATAGTTGAAACACCCGAACATGACGCCGATCTTCTCGCGCAGCTGGTTGATGAAGATGGCGGTGGTGCCGGAATTGTTCAGGGCACTGGTCATCTTGCGCAGCGCCTGACTCATCAGGCGGGCCTGCAGGCCGACGTGACTGTCGCCCATCTCGCCCTCGATCTCGGCCCGGGGTACCAGGGCGGCCACCGAGTCGATGACGATGATGTCGATGGCGCCGGAGCGGACCAGCATATCGGCGATTTCCAGGGCCTGTTCACCGGTATCGGGCTGGGACACCAGCAGCGCGTCGGTATCGACACCGAGTTTGCGGGCGTAATCGGGATCGAGCGCGTGCTCGGCGTCGATGAAGGCAGCGACACCGCCGGCGGCCTGCGCATTGGCGACCGCGTGCAGCGCGACCGTGGTCTTACCGGAGGATTCCGGGCCGTAGATCTCCACGACGCGGCCACGGGGCAGACCGCCGATACCCAGTGCGACGTCGAGTGCGATGGAACCGGTCGGGATCACCGAGACCGGCTGGCGGGCTTCTTCGCCGAGGCGCATGACCGCCCCCTTGCCGAAACTCTTCTCGACCTGCGCGAGCGCGAGTTCGAGCGCTTTGTCGCGGTCATAGGGCTGTGGCGCCATCGTGACTCCCCTTTTCACCGGGTGGTAGGTAGGTGGTGTGGTTGGCGCCCACAGTAGAGGGCGGCACCGACAAGTTCCGGCCTCAGCCTAGACGAACAGGTGTTCGAGTCAAGCTACGTGGCCGCGCGTCGCGGGCCCCTCGGCACACCTGTTCACCACTGTGGGAGCTCGGTCGTATCCCCCTCCGGCCGGGGTCCGTGGATGCGCCGCTGCGCCCGGGTGATGGGTACGTCGTCGATACTCGCCTCCCGCCGCGCCATCAGCCCGTCCGGTGCGAACTCCCACTGTTCGTTGCCGTAGCTGCGCCACCACTGCCCGGCCTCGTCGTGCCATTCGTACTGGAATCGCACCGCGATCCGGTCTCCCGACCAGGCCCACAGCTCCTTACGCAGGGCATAGCCGTTCTCCTTCGCCCATTTCCGCGACAGGAAATCGACAACGGCCGGCCGACCGGTGAAGTACTCGTCGCGGTTACGCCACACCGTATCGACGGTGTAGGCGGCGGCGACCGTCTCGGGATCACGGGTGTTCCACGCGTTCTCGGCCGCGCGCACCTCGGCGGCGGCGGTCACGGCGTCGAACGGGGGCAGTGGTGGTCGCATGCGGCGACTCCTTTCACGGGTTGACGGGGGAGAGTTCGGGCGGGCTCCAGCGCAGTGGCCCCGCGAGCCGCTCGGCCACCGCGCGCACGGTGAACTCGACACCGGCGGGCCCGGCGCCGGCCGGACCGGCGGCCCACGAGAGTTCGGCCGTACCGGTGAGGTGCAGCAGGCCGCCGGTGTTCCAGTCCGGGATCAGCACACCACAGCGTGGCTCCACCGCCAGGTTGCCGAGCGTCATGAACATCGAGTTGCCGCGATACTCGGGCCAGTACAGCCGGTCCGGCGCGCGCACTTCCACGAAGCCGGGGTCTCCTCCACGATGTGAGGCGTCGGCACGACCCGCCGTATCCGTACTGCCCACGAAGAAGGCATCGGCCGCCGCGATCGCGGCCTGCTGCCGGGCATCCAGTTCGATACCGCGGCGTACCTCCGGCTCCGGCGGCGTCCGCTCCGCGACGTCGACGATATGCCGCCGGGAGATGTATTTCGGGCAGTTCGAATAGACCTGCTCCACTGTCATGTGCAGCCGGTCGCCGATCCGACGTACCGTCCCGTTGGCCCGCATCCGCCGCCGGCGGTCCGGTTCGACGGCGATGAGGCCGACCCGCCACGGATGGTCGGGCGGTGTCAGCGGATCACCGCGCCCCGGGAGCGCCGCGATCTCGAGGGTGCGAGCGTCGAGGGCCCGGAGGAAGCCCGGTGCACCGGTCAGCTGGGTCACCCACGGGCTTCCCGCGTCGTCCACCGCGGCGATCACGACCATCGGCTGCTCGGCCAGGAAGCGGGCGGCGGCCTCGGGTATCGCGGTGTGGACCGTCCGCCCCACCTTCGCGGCGATATCGGCCTGCCCCGCCCGGCGCTGCACCGCCAGTTCACCGGAATGGAAGACATTCATCGGACCGGGACCACTCAGAAGAACCCGCAGGTCGGCGCCGCGCCGCTGGGGGCGGGGGCGGATTCGACGCCGGCCGGCGTGTAGACCTCGAGCCGGATACCGTCCGGATCCGCGAAGAAGATGCCGCCGGACGCCGCGCCCTCGCCGTGCGCGACCACACCGTCGTGGAAGAAGGTGACCTCGCGCGCGGTCAGCGCGGCTTCCACCTGCCGCACCTGCTCGACGGACGACACCTGGAACGACAGATGGTGCAGCCCGGGCCGATCCACCGGGAACTCCCCCGCGCTCTGCTGCCACAGCGTGAGGGCGAGTTCACCGCCGGCACCCAGAAAGGCCCAGCGCCGATCGGCATCGGCGCCGGTGGCGAGCTCGTCGAAGCCGAGGACATCCCGGTAGAAGCGCAGCGAGCGATCCAGCTGGGACACGTTCAACCCGATATGCCCGGTGGCGAGTCGAGGTGTGACGGCTGTGGTCATGGGCGATTCTCCTTGTCTAACCGTTCAAGTTGTTTGAACGGTTAGAACTTAGCGCGCGCGGACACCGGCCGTCAACCATTGAAATTCGGATAGACAGTTACACTGGGTTCGGATACCCGGATACCGATCAGGAGGCCGTTACCCTCAGGCATGCTCGATCCACGCCCCCACCTCGGTGAACCGCCGGCCCTCGACCTGCTGAACACGCGGTGGATGGAGCACGGCCCGCGAGACCTGCTCACCGACGTGGCAGGTCTGCGGGTCTGGCTGGAGTCGGCGGGCCTGACCGGAACGGCCCCCGCGGACGAACGAACCCTGGAGGCCGTGCTCACCGCCCGCTCCGCCGTGTACGACGCGGTCGTGCACGGCTCCCGCGATGCGCTCAACGAAGTACTCGACCGGGGTCGCATCCGGCGTCACCTCGAGGAGACCGGACCCGTGGGTACTCCCGAGGTCGCCGACCCGGCCTGGCTACCCGGCTGGCTGGCGGCGGACAACCTGCTGCATCTGCTGGCCGAGGGGCCCACCCGTATCCGCCGCTGCGCCCACCCCGACTGCGTGCTGTTCTTCTACGACACGTCCAAGAACGGAACCCGCCGCTGGCATTCGATGGCGACCTGCGGAAACCGCGCGAAAGCGGCGCGCCATCACGCGCGCCGGAGCTGACCGCGCCCCGGCGGGCACGAGGTCACCAGCGAGAACGCGGGACGTCGAATTCGGCGCACAGCGCACGCCATACATCACGCGGATCGACACCGGCCTCGATGGCGACGGCGCCGGTCCGGCCGCCGAGCGCGGGGATGACGTGATCATTGAGCAGGGTGTCGCCCCGGGCCTCGCCGAATTCGGTGTGCATGAGTTCCTGGAATTCCGTCAGCCGCACCGTGCACAAGATACCCGCACCGGCGTCCGCGGGTGCCGGGCGGTCAGTACGTCCGCACCGAGTCGAGGACCCGGTGGCAGATCTGTACCGGATCGGCCACCTCGGCGACTCCCGCGGCCGCCGTTTTCGCCGCCGTGGTGAAACCGGGTTCGGCCAGTATTCGCAGCACCGCGGCGCGCACCGCCTCCGGGGTGAGCGGGCGGACCAGCAGCGACGAACCCTGGCGTTGCGCGCGATTGGCGAGCTCCCACTGGTCGCCGCCTCCCGGGACGGTCACCACGGGCACTCCCGCGGCCAGCGATTTCGCCAGGAGCCCGTGCCCACCACCACCGATCACCACGGCGGCGTGGGCGAGTAGTTCGTCCTGCCGTCCGAGCCCTGCGGTCGCCCAGTCGGGCAGCGCCGACGGCGGCTCGTCGAGCATCGAGATCGCCACCCGGACCCCGGCCCCGGCCAGGGCGTCCAGCACCGTCTCCACCATCCCGGCGACCCCGGTATGGGCGGTGGACGGCGCCACCACCACCAGGGGGTCGTCCCCCGGCGGCAACTCCAGTCGCCGGTCGGTGGGCTCCCAGAGCAGCGGGCCGACCAGCTCGGCCTCCGCCGGCCAGTCCGGTCGCGGGACCTCCAGCGCGGGCAGGGTGGCGACGAGCCGCGCCGCCGGCCCCGGGTCGGTCGCCGGCAGACCGACCCCGGCCCGGGCGGCCTCCCGCTGCCGCTGCCCGGTCCGCACCGCGCGGGCGGTCAGCATCCGCAGCACCGAATCCCTGGCGCGCCCGCGCACTCCGGCGCCCGGCGCGAGCCCACTGCCGATCGGCGGCAACCCTTTCGACGGAAGGTAGAGCGGATGCGGGGACAGTTCCACCCACGGCACCCGCAACCGCTCGGCGGCCATACCGCCTCCCGCGGTGAGCACATCGGAGACGACCAGTTCCGGCAGCATCGCGCCCAGTTCGGGCAGGATCTCGGTCGAGATGTAAGCGGCCCGTTGGTGTATCCGCGCACCGGCGTCGCTGTCGTCGTCGATCGGCCTGGGCGCCAGCCCCTTCAGCCGCCGCACCCCGATACCGGCCGCCCGCGCGGCCTCGAACCAACGGGGGCCGGTGAAGAGGACAGGATCGTCACCGGCGTCCCGGAAACGCAGGCAGAGCGCGATAGCGGGAAACGCATGACCCGGGTCGGGACCGGCGACGACAGCCACTCGCATCCGGTCATGCTATCGGCGCGCCCGCGGGCGCCGACTCCGGGCTGCGCTTCCGCGGCCGCGCCGAGGCGGCGCGGGACCTGTTTCGCGGCGCGTTCCGGCGGCGGTATCCGGCCCCGCGGAACTCAGCCGGCGAAGGTGTACAGCTCGAACCCGACGGCGCGTTCGGCGCCGAAACCGTCCAGTGGTCCTGTGGTCATCGTGACCACCGCCCGCACCTGATCCGCCACTGGCTCCGGGCTCAACACCTCCAGGTAGCGCCGGTGTTCGGCCAGTGACGCCTCGGCGGCGGCGACGGTATCGGTGACATCCACGGCGTGGGTGGCGCCGGCCGGAACGGCCACGGCTGCCCAGCGCGCGGTCCACGGTGGTGTTCCGGTGAGCTCGGGGAAGATCCACTCGTTCCCGGCATCGGATACCGCGTCGAGGGCCGCGCGGCCGACCGCCCGGTGGTCGGCGCTGTTGACGATGCCGGGCGCCCAGGTCGGCCCGAAGTGGCCCAGTACCACCAGGTCCGGACGGTGCCGGCGGATCGCCGCGGCCAGGTCGCGGCGGAGGGCCGGGTTCGCTTCGATCCGGCCGTCGGGATGGCCGAGGAACTGTACCTCGCTCACCCCGACGACCGCGGCCGCGGCCCGCTCTTCGGCTTCGCGCAACGGCCCCGCCTCGGCGGGCGGGACCCCGGCGATTCCCGCCTCGCCGGAGGTCACCAGCAAGTAGCGCACATCTTTGCCCTGGCCGGTCCAGCGGGCCACCGCGGCGGCGACCCCGTACTCGATATCGTCGGGATGGGCGACGATCACCAGGGCCCGCTGCCAATCCTCCGGAAGGTGCTGCATGGCGCCATTCGAACACAAGCGCCCGCCCGGGACACGGAAAAGCCGGATGACTCTCCGAGCGAAGAGGCATCCGGCCGTACAGTCGCGGGCGGGGTCAGACCTTGGTGACCGAATTGTCGTCCGAGCCCGAGATCGCCTTGTAGAGCAGATACAGCCCGAACACCACCGCGCTGATCACCAGAATCGGGAACAGCCCTTTGATCAGTGCGCCGATCACCGCCAGCGCGATCCAGACGACGGCGACCACGCCGATGATCTTCCACAGCATTTCGTGCCTCCCAGCGGTTGTCTCCTGCTTCGAGCATGGCACCGCGGACATGGGAAATCACCAGGTGAAGGGCAATATCCGGGGAAGATCAGGGTTGTCCCTGAGACCGGTTACGGGTGCGGGCGGCCGTGCGGCGCCTCGGCCACGGGCGGCTGCCACGGGGTGTGGGCCGCGGCGGGCGGCGGCAGCGGACCGGGGGCGCGATCGGCGAGTTCGGTGAGTGCCTGCGCCCAGCCGTCCATCCGGTCGGCCGCCTGCCGCAGATCGGCGACGATACCGTCGAATTCATAGCGCAGCGAACCTGTTTCGTCGACGGCGAGGACGCGGGTGGCCGCGGCGACCACCTGCTCGTACTCGGCGACCCCGCTGTCGAGCCGGGCGACGATCGACCGCAGTGTCTCCCCGAGCCGGTGGACATCGGCCGCGTCGGCGATCTCCGCCGCACCTCCGTGGAGGGTGCGGACCGCGCCTTCCATGGTGGCGATATCGGCGGCCAGCGCGGTCAGCGCGGCGGCACCGGACCCGGCGGTGGCGATCAGATCCTCGAGTTCGTCGGCGGGCAGCCGGCGCGACCGGGCGATCTGCCCGGCCACCTCGTGCAACGCACGTTCGGCGCGTGCCAATCGAGCCATGGCAGGCCGGGCGGCGGACCGCCCGGAGGGGAGTTTGCGCGGGAGATAGCCGGCCAGTGGCAGCGGCGCCCGCCGCAACCGCAGGTACCGACGGGTACTCAGGGCGGCGCCGGTGACCAGGGCGACCGCTCCGCCGCCGAGCACCACGACCGCCCAGGCGGGCGCGGACAGGATCACCAATCCGACGGCCCCGGCGGTGGTGAGCCCGGAAACCGTGCCGAGACCGATACTGCGCCGCCGGGCCCGGCGGCGTCGGCGGAGCTCACGTTCACGCGGATCGGCCCAGCGGCGAACCGCGACGAGCGCGTGTTCGCCGGCCCCCCGCAAACTGTCGGCGACATAGGCCGCCTGCGGCGGCAATTCGGGCCAGGCGCGGGCGAATTCCCGGGACCCGGTGCGGAATCGGGACCTGTCAGACTTCATCGCTGTCCTCGCCGAACTCGGTGGAGCCGCTACTGCTGTGCGGTCTGCCCTTTGTCCATCTGTGGTTGTGGTTGTGCGGGTTCGGCCGCCGACTTCCCGGCGTCGAGCGCCGCGCCGGTGTTCCCGGCGGGCAGGGAATCGCCGCGCATGGACGCGCGGATCTGCTCGAGCCGGCTGTGGCCCGCCATCTGGACGCTGGCCTGCTGGACCTCGAGCATGCGCCCCTGGACGGTGTTCTGGGCGAGTTCGGCGGACCCCAGCGCGGTGGCGTAACGGCGTTCGATCTTCTCCCGCACGGCGTCCAGGCTGGGGACGCTGCCGGGCGCGGACAGCGTGCTGTCCATCTGCTGCAGGGAGGCGCTGACCTGCTCCTGCATCTTGGCCTGTTCGAGCTGGCTGAGCAGCTTGGTGCGCTCGGCGACCTTCTGCTGCAACAGCATCGCGTTCTGCTCCACCGCCTTCTTCGCCTGCGCGGCGGCCTGCAACGACTGATCGTGCAGTACCTTCAGGTCCTCGACCGACTGTTCGGCCGTGACCAGCTGCGCGGCGAACGCCTCGGCGGCGTTGGTGTACTGGATGGCCTTCTCGGCATCGCCCGCGGCATTGGCCTGGTCGGCGAGGACGACGGCCTGCCGGGCGTTGGCGTTGAGCTTCTCGACCTCGTCGAGCTGCCGGTTCAGCTTCATCTCCAGCTGCCGCTGGTTCCCGATCACCGAGGCGGCCTGCTGGGACAGGGCCTGGTGCTGACGCTGAGCCTCTTCGATAGCCTGCTGAATCTGGACCTTCGGATCCGCGTGCTCCTCGATCTTGGAATCGAAGAGGGCCATCAGGTATTTCCAGGCCTTCGTGAACGGATTAGCCATCGGTTGATCCCGCCTCCATCTACTGTGCCGCCTGGGCGACTCGGAGTGCGCGACCGTCACGCACTCGGTATCTGCCTATCCTCCACCATGCGGCGCCGGGTCCCGGCCACCGAACGACGCCGCGTCTCGCCGAGAACGGCCGCGCCGACGCATACTACGAATCTATCCGGTCCCCGCCGCCGCGCGCATTGTCACGATCGGGTATACCGCGGCTATCACCGGTCAGGCGGCTTCGACCAGCACGAGCGGACCGTTGGTGGGCGCCGGGATGACGATCCTGGTCTCCCCGTCGACCTGGGTCCGCGTACCGGTGACGGCCGACGCGGCCGCGGTGGCGGGTTCGGCGGCCGCGGGTTCGGCGGCGGGCTCCGCCGAGGTGGCCGCTTCGGCGGGCTCGCGGGCCGGGGCGGCGGCCGGCACGTCCTCGCCGGCGATCGCGGTGCTCACATCCCACAGCACCCGGGACAGCGGCACGTCGAGCGCCTCGCAGATCGCGGCCAGCAGTTCACTGGACGCTTCCTTACGACCTCGCTCGACTTCGGAGAGGTAGCCCAGACTCACCCGCGCCGAGGTGGATACTTCGCGCAGGGTCCGGCTCTGGGCGAGGCGCGCACGCCGCAGACTGTCCCCGATCGCTTCTCGCAGCAGCGTCATCGAGTTCTCCTTCTCCCGGTAGGCGTCGCCCACGGCACGCACGCGGTTCTCTCTTCGCACAACGTCGGAACCGGCCCCGAGGGTTCCCGGGCCGGTCGCGGAGCTGCTCACCGGGTGGGTGATTCGCCCCGCACGCACCGCAACAGTTCCCGAACCGCGGCCTGTGTCGCTGTGAACCTGATATTCCACCGGTCGCCGGTGAGTTTCAACCGCATCACCTCGGTATGCCCGGGTCCGGCGAGTCCGAGGAAGACGGTGCCGACCTCGATCCCGTCCTGGGGGTCGGGTCCGGCCACTCCGGTGAGCGCGATTCCCCAGTCGGCGCCACAGCGGTCCCGGGCACCGACCGCGAGCTGTTGGGCGGTACTCGCGGCCACCGGTCCCTCGGCGTCCAGGACCTGCTCGTCGACCCCGGCCAGACTGTGTTTCAGGTCTGTGGCGTACACCACCAGCCCGCCACGCAGCACGGCACTGGCGCCGGGCACACCCGCGACAGTGGCCGATACCAGGCCCGCGGTCAGCGATTCGGCCGTGGCGACCGTCTGTCCGCTGTCCTTCAGGGCGGCGACGAGATCGGCGGCCGCGCTGCCGGCGGTGAGCGGGCCGGTGTGCCCGGCCGTCATCCGCGGGTCCGGTGCGGTCCGGCGAGCCACAGCCTGACCGCCTGGCCGACGTAGTCCAGCCCGGTGACCACTGTGAGAACCAACGCGATCCACATCAGCGTCATTCCCGCGGTGGCGAAACCACCCGAGAGCGGGAGCAGCAGCACTCCGATGGCGACCGATTGGACGAGGGTTTTGAGTTTTCCGCCGCGACCGGCCGGGATGACGCCGCGGCGCACCACCGCCAACCGCAGCAGGGTGATCCCGATCTCGCGCGCGCAGATCACCAGCGTCATCCACCACGGCAGATCACCCAGTAGTGAGAGCCCGATGAGCGCCGCGCCGATGAGCGCTTTGTCCGCGATGGGGTCGGCGAGTTTGCCGAAATCGGTGACGAGACCGTATTTGCGGGCGAGCTGACCGTCGAACCGGTCGGTGATCGCGGCGAGCGCGAACAGCAGGGTGGCGGTGATCCGCCAGCCGGTCTGGTGCCCGCCACCGGCGAACAGCGCCAGCACGAACAGCGGTACCAGCGCGATCCGGATCATGGTGAGGATGTTCGCGATGTTCAGCAGCGGCACCGCGGATTCGGCGGGTGCGGGCACGAGCCCACCGCGCGGTGGTCCCGGCACGGCCAGACGCCGGTCCATCTCCTCGGGGTGCACGCTCATGGCCGCCTCTGCGCCGCGGCGCCGGGACAGGCGCGCGAGGTCGAGCGGGAAGGCGGGGTCTGCGGCACACACTCAGACTATCGGTAGCCCGGCCGACTACTGTGCACCCCATGACCTCACGGGGACCACTGAGTGGTTCGACCAGCGACGCGCCCGGTGCGCAGACCGCCACCGTGCGGGTGCGTCGCGCCCGCACCTCCGACGTCCCGGCGATCAAATCGCTCGTCGACGTCTACGCGGGCCGCATCCTGCTGGAGAAGAACCTCGTCAATCTGTACGAGTCGGTACAGGAGTTCTGGGTGGCCGAACTCGGCGACCGCGTGGTGGGCTGCGGTGCGCTGCACGTGCTGTGGGCCGATCTCGGCGAGGTGCGCACGGTGGCGGTACTGCCCGAGGTGAAGGGCCACGGTGTGGGCAAGATCATCGTGGAACAGCTGGTCGAAGTGGCCCGGGAGCTCGAGCTGCGACGGTTGTTCGTGCTCACTTTCGAGGTCGAGTTCTTCGCCCGGCACGGTTTCGCGGAGATCGAGGGCACCCCGGTGACCGCCGAGGTGTACGCGGAGATGTGCCGGTCCTACGACACCGGTGTGGCGGAATTCCTGGACCTCAGTTTTGTGAAACCGAACACTCTCGGCAACACCCGAATGCTGCTCACGCTCTGAGGTGCGGGCCCGGCAGGGCACCGCACCCGGGGGTGGAGGGCCGGGACCGCGGCGCGCCACCGGCGCGCACTAGAGTCGGCCGGTGCCTGTTTTCGCTGTTCACTACACCTATTCCGAAGCCACCGCGCCCGCTCGGGACACCCATCGCCCACGCCACCGTGCCTGGCTGTCCGACCGGCTCGCCGCGGGCGCGCTGCTGAGCAGCGGGCCGTACCCGGACGGTTCCGGCGCGCTGCTCCTGTTCCGGGCGAGCGACGCCGCGGCGCTGGACGAACTGCTGGCCCAGGACCCGTTCGCCCAGGAGAAGCTGATCGACGCTGTCCGGGCGGTCGAATGGCAACCCGTTCTCGGCGTGTTCGCCGACTGAACGGTGCCGCTCCCGGCCGGGCGTCGACCCGGCCGGGACGCACCGGCTACTCGCCCGGACCGGCGGCCGATTTCGGCCGGGCCTGCCCCCGGGTGCGCAGCAGGCTGGCGACGGTCGCGACGACCAGGATGCCGAGGATCACCGACAGCGACAGCGCGGTGGAGATCTCCGGGACGCTCACATGCTCGCCGCCGTTGATGAACGGCAGATTGTTCTCGTGCAACGCGTGGAGCACCAGTTTGACGCCGATGAAGGCCAGGATGGCCGCGAGACCGTAGGACAGGTAGACCAACCGGTCCAGCAGTCCGCCGATCAGGAAGAAGAGCTGACGCAACCCCATCAGCGCGAACGCGTTCGCGGTGAACACGATGTAGGGCTCCTCGGTGAGGCCGTAGATGGCCGGAATCGAGTCGAGAGCGAACAGCAGATCGGCGAAGCCGATGGCCACCAGGGCGAGCAACATCGGCGTGAGCGCGCGCCGGCCGTCGATCCGGGTAACCAGTTTGTCGCCGTCGTAGGTCTCGGTGGTGGGCACGAAGCGCTTGATGAGCGCGACGATCCGGCTGTCGCGTTTCTGTTCCTCTTCGACCTCGTGACCGCTCTCCTTCAGGAGTTTGACGGCGGTGTAGACCAGGAAGAATCCGAACAGATAGAACACCCAGCTGAAGGCGCTGATGGCGGCGGCGCCCACCGCGATGAAGACACCGCGCATGACCAGGGCCACCACGATGCCGATGAGCAGCACCTTCTGCTGGTAGATCCGGGGCACCGCGAAGGTGGACATGATGATCAGGAAGATGAACAGGTTGTCGACCGAGAGCGCTTTCTCGGTGACGAAACCCGCGTAGTACTCACCGGCGAAGGTGCCGCCCCATTTCCAGGCGATCACCCCGCCGAAGGCCAAAGCGAGGCCGATATAGACCGCGGACCAGAAGCCGGACTCGCGGAAGGTCGGTTCGTGCGGGGTGCGCACATGGGCGAAGAAGTCGAAGACGAACAACCCGAGGATCACCGCGATGGTGATGCCCCAGACGAGAGCGGTTACCTGCATACGGCGATCCGTTCAGCGGTGCGAGTCATGACACCAATAATGCCCGATATGCCCGTTTCGGCCGACTTGCGGGGTGGTTGCCCGCTATCGTCGCATATCAGCGCCCGCGCGCACGGCGGCACACCGGTCAGCCGGCGTCCGGTGCCGCCGCTTCCTCGTCGCCGCCGCCACGGATCGACCAGAGCAAGCCGTCGAGTTCGTCCGGCTTGATCAGCACATCGCGCGCCTTGGACCCTTCGCTCGGCCCCACCACGCCCCGGGTCTCCATCAGATCCATCAACCGGCCCGCCTTCGCGAACCCGACCCGCAACTTGCGCTGCAACATGGACGTGGACCCGAATTGCGAGGTGACCACCAGTTCCACCGCCTGCAGGAATACCTCGAGATCGTCGCCGATATCGGGGTCGACATCCTTCTTCTCCCCGGCTTTGGCCGCGGTCACGCCCTCGGTGTACTCCGGTTCGGCCTGGTTCTTGGTGAACTCGACGACCGCGTGGATCTCCTCGTCACTGATGAAGGCGCCCTGCAACCGCGTCGGTTTACCGGCGCCCATCGGGAGGAACAGGCCGTCGCCCATGCCGATGAGTTTTTCGGCGCCGGGCTGATCGAGAATTACGCGGGAATCGGTGAGCGACGAGGTCGCGAACGCCAGCCGGGACGGCACATTGGTCTTGATCAGGCCGGTCACCACGTCCACCGACGGCCGCTGGGTGGCCAGCACCAGATGGATACCGGCGGCCCGGGCCTTCTGGGTGATCCGGACGATGGCGTCCTCGACGTCGCGGGGCGCGGTCATCATGAGATCGGCGAGTTCGTCGACAATGGCCAGAATGTACGGATAGGGCCGGTACACCCGTTCGCTGCCCAGCGGCGTGGTGATGGCGCCGGACTTCACCTTGCGGTTGAAATCGTCGATATGGCGGACCTTGCTGGCCTGCATGTCCTGGTATCGCTGTTCCATCTCCTCCACCAGCCAGGCCAGCGCCGCGGCGGCCTTCTTCGGCTGGGTGATGATGGGCGTGATCAGGTGCGGAATACCCTCATAAGGGGTCAGTTCGACCATCTTCGGGTCGATCAGGATCATCCGGACCTCGTCCGGTGTGGCCCGCTGCAACAGCGACACCAGCATCGAGTTCACGAAACTCGATTTACCGGAGCCCGTGGAACCCGCGACCAGCAGATGGGGCATCTTGGCCAGATTGGCCGCGACGAACTCGCCCTCGATGTTCTTGCCGAGCCCGATGACCAGCGGATGATGGTCGTTGCGGGTGGACGGTGCGGTGAGCACGTCGGCGAGACGCACCAGCTCCCGGTCGGCGTTGGGCACCTCGATACCCACGGCGGATTTCCCGGGGATCGGCGCGAGCAGCCGCACGTTCTCGGTCGCCACGGCATAGGCGATATTGCGGGTCAGGGCGGTGATCTTCTCGACCTTCACACCCGGCCCGAGTTCCACCTCGTACCGGGTGACGGTGGGGCCCCGGACGAACCCGGTGACCGCGGCGTCGATCTTGAACTGCACCAGTACCTCGGTGATCGCCTCGATCATCGATTCATTGGCGGCGCTGCGCTTCCGGGGCGGATCGCCCTCGACGAGCAGGTTGATCGGCGGCAGTGTGTAATCGCCCTCGATGACCCGGTCGGCGACGAACTCCGGTTCCGGGGGCGGCGGTGGGGTCTGATCGACCACCGCTGGTGTGGCGGGCTCGCGCTTCTTGCGCTTCGCGGGTCGTGCTCCCTCGGGGGCGCCCGTGATCGGCTTGGCGTCACGCAGGGGCGGCTCGCCCGCACCGCCGGGCGCGGACCCCGAAAATTCCTCGGCCGGATAGTTCTCGGCCGGCGCCCGGCCGCGACGACGCGATCTGCCGGGAGCTTCTCCGGCACCCGCCTCGTACTCGTCGACCGGGTCGTAGCCGTCCCGATAATCGGCCTCGCCCTCGTCACCGGGCGCTCCGAAGAATTCGCGCAGCCGCTGCGGCGCCTCCCGCACCGTCGTGCCGGTCACCAGCAGCACACCGAAGACCATCGCCAGCAGCAGTATCGGCACCGACAGCCAGGCGGTGAGACCGTCGGTCACCGGACCGCCGATGACGAATCCCACGAACCCGGCTCCGTCGGCCCGCCCGGCCGCGTCGGTGGGGGCGCCGTCGGCGATATGCCACAGCCCGAGCAACGGCAATCCGATCAGCAGACCGCCCAGCACCAGCCGGGGCCGGATCTCCGGACGGGGTTCGGTACGCATGAGCACCACCGCGATACCGGAGGCGACGAACGGCAGCAGCGCCGAAGCCGAACCGGTGACCGCACGGATGACCGCGTCCACCGCACGCCCGATCGGCCCGCCCGCGGACAGCCAGACAGCGGCCGCGATCACCGCGCTGAGCGCGATCAATCCGAGCGCGACCCCGTCGCGCCGATGGCCGTGCTCGATCTCCCCGGCCCGGCTGATGGCCCGGGTGGTGGCGCCCAGCCCACGGGCGGCCATGGTCCAGCCGCCGCTCACCATCCGGCCGAACACCGCCAGCGGCGCCGTCTCGGAGCGTCGCGCGGCGGCGGGCCGGCGCGCCGCCGCCCGGCGGGGGCGGGCACCGGTGGCCGGGCGTGTGGCGGCCTTGGCGGCCTTACGTGTGGTTCTGCGAGCCGGACCCTGGGCCGCGGCCGCGCCGGTCGCGCCGCGTGTACTGCCCGAACGAGAACGCGCCGCGGTGGTCCGCCCCCGAGCCGATCCCGCCCGCGTACCAGGTGTGGTCGTGCCGCGGGACTTACCTGCCATGGCCTCAGGCTAGCCGCAACAACCCCACCGGGACCATCCGCAACACTGGTTACCGCCGCCCGACGGCGCGCGATACCGCCTCGCGGCGGGGACGGGCCGCGCCGCGGCGGGGTCGTCACCGGGGTCCGCGGCGGCGGCGATACGCGCGCCGGCCGCCGGCGATATTCGGCGCGGAACCCGGCGAGCCGCTGGTCGGCACTGCCTCGCCCGCGACCCGCGGGTGCCGCCGCCTGTGTTCAGATGGAGCGGTCGAGTTCGAGTACCTGCCGGACCGCGTAGGGTTCGCCGGTCGATTCGATCCGGACCTGATCGCGACCGAAGGCGTGCAGCAACAATTCCGACGGCGCGCCGGTGAGCGTCACCCCCGGGCCGGTCCCGTCCACGATCCGGGCCCGTTCCCCGTCCGGAGTGCACAACTCCACCGGTACCGGCGATTTCCGGTACGCCATCTTCCCCATCTTGCGCACCGTCGCCCACAGCCGCCGCTGGTCCTCGGCCGACAGTTCCCGCGGTTCCCAGCCCGGACGCGCCCGCCGGACGTCCTCGTGATGGACGAACATTTCGCTGAGATTGGCGATCGCGTCCACCGGACGCAACGGTGACCACCAGGGCGGTCCGGTACGGATCTGGTCCAGCAGCCGGTCGAACTCCTGCCCGGCCGCCTTGTCCTGCACCTTCTGCAGATAACCGGCGAAGGGCCGCAACATGATTCCCGGCGCGGCATCGGGACGTCGCTCCCGGACCACCAGGTGTGCCGCGAGGTCGCGCACCGTCCACGCACCGCATAAGGTGGGCGCGTCCGGGCCGGTGCCCTTCATCGTGTCGACCAATGCACGGCGTTCACGCTGAGCCATGTTCACACGATGAATCTAGCCGAGACCCAGCCATCGGGGAGGGAACGTGTTGCCGATCCGGTTGCTCACCGGCAGAGATGCTCTGTACTTTGTCATTCGGTCCATAGGGTCGTGGACCGAAAAACACAGATGGGAACACCTTTGAAGAAGATTCTCACCGTTGCCGCCGTTCTGGTGGCGACCATCGGCTCCATGTTCGTCGCTTCGGTGACACCGGCGCACGCGCAGTACAGCAGTTACTACGGCGCCATCGCGGTGTCCCTGTCCACCGGCAACTACGGCTGGTCCTACGACTACGACAGCTACGCCGAGGCCGAATCGGCCGCGGAGAGCAGCTGCGGTGCCGCCGACTGCGTCGCCAAGATCTCCTGGCGCAACGGATGTGGCGCGCTGGCGGTTTCGGACAACTGGCTGAGCTACGGCTCTGGCGCCACCATGGCCGCCGCCCGGTCCGAGGCGCTGGCCAACAACCCGGGCAACGCCTACATCGAGCACTGGAATTGCACTTCCGGCTACGACCTGTGAGCTCGTACCGACCACATCTTCCGGCCGGCGCCGAACTCGCCGACTACACCGTAGGGGAATCAGAACTGTGAAAATTCGACCGATCCGGGTCGTGGCCGCCGCGACGATGGCCGCCGCCGCCCTCACCTTCACCGCATGCTCGTCCACCGAGAACTCCTCGACCGAGGCCGCCGCGACCAGCACCGAGGCCGCCGCCGAGTTCGAATCGGGTAAGACTCAGGACGGCCGGGAGGAGGGCAAGGCGCCGACCACCACACCCGCGCCGAACCTGCCCAAGCCGACAACCGAGGAACTCAACGACAAGATCAACCGGGCGCTCGACGGCTCGGTCGGCGAGGACGAGAAGCTGGCCTGGATCGAAGACGCCGAGAAGGATCCGCAGCTGGTCGACAAGCTGGTCGAGGCGGCCAAGAAGAACGAGGTCACCGTCAAGATCACCAATGTCGGCGAACCGGTCGACGGCAAGGTGACCGCCGATGCCGATGTGACCATCGGCGGCAGCCCGGTGGAGAACGCGACCGTCGATTTCGTGGCCGAGGGCGATCAATGGAAGATCGCGCACGGGTTCGCGTGCAATATCGTCAAATCCGCGCAGCTGGATTCGGCGGCCTGCCAGGCCGACTCCTGAGCTACGCGTAACTCGGCAGCGAGCGAAACCGCCGGAGGGCCTGGCCCTCCGGCGGTTTTTCGTATGCGCTGAACTAGACGCCGAGCACGGTCGGCACGATCATCGGTCGCCGCCGGTAGGTGTCTGCGACCCAGCGTCCCACGATCCGCCGCACGGCCTGCGCGATGCGATGCGTATCGGTGACGCCCTCGCCGGCCAGCCGTAGCAGTTCGGCCTCCACCAGTTCCGCGGCTTCCGCCAGCGCGGTCGGATCATCGGAGAATCCGCGCCCGCTGACCTCCGGCGGGCTCACCGCCTTACCGGTGGTCTCGTCGACCGCCACCGTGATGGCGATGAAACCGCCCTCGCCGAGCACGAGCCGGTCCGACAACGTGGATTCGCCCACGTCGCCGACCGAGAGGCCGTCCACGTAGACGTGCCCGACCGGGACCCGGCCCACGATGGAGGCGATGCCGTCCACCAGGTCCACCACCACACCGTCCTCGGCCAGGACCACCCGCTCCTCGGGAACCCCGGTGGCGACGGCGAGTGCGGCATTGGCGCGCAGATGCCGCCATTCACCGTGGACCGGCATGGCGTTGGTCGGCCGGACCGCGTTGTACAGGTACAGCAGTTCCCCGGCCGACGCGTGCCCGGAAACGTGCACTTTCGCGTTCTGCTGGGTGATGACGGTGGCGCCGAGGCGGGCCAGCCCGTTGACGACCGTGAACACCGAGTTCTCGTTGCCCGGGATCAGCGAGGAGGCCAGCACGACCAGATCGTCGGCGCGGATATGGATCTGGCGGTGCTCGCCCCGGGCCATCCGGGACAGCGCCGAGAGCGGTTCGCCCTGCGAACCGGTGGAGATGAGCACCAGTTTGTCGCCGGGCAGGGTGGCGGCCTGATCGAGATCGACCACGAGCCCGTCGGGCACCGACAGATAGCCCAGATCCTGCGCTATCTGCATATTGCGCACCATGGACCGGCCGACGAAGCACACCCGGCGCCCGTACTTCTGCGCCACATCCACCACCTGCTGGATCCGGTGTACATGGCTGGCGAAGGACGCCACGATCACCCGGTTGCGCGCCTTGCCGATCACAGTGTCCAGGACACCGCCGATCTCTCGTTCCGGGGTGACGAAACCGGGGACCTCGGCATTGGTGGAATCGACCAGGAACAGGTCCACGCCCTCGTCGCCGAGGCGGGAGAAACCGGCGAGATCGGTGAGCCTGCCGTCGAGCGGTAGCTGATCGAGTTTGATGTCGCCGGTGTGCAGGACCGTGCCGGCCGGGGTCCGGATGGCGACGGCGAGAGCGTCCGGGATGGAGTGGTTGACCGCGAAGTACTCGCATTCGAACGGGCCGTGTTCGGTGCGCTCCCCCTCGGTGACCTCGAGCAGCCGCGGATGCAACCGGTGCTCCCGGCATTTCGCGGCGACCAGCGCGAGAGTGAACTTGGAGCCGACCACCGGGATATCCTGGCGCAACCGCAGCAGGAACGGCACGGCGCCGATATGGTCCTCGTGCCCGTGGGTCAGGACCACGGCCACCACATCCCCGATCCGGTCCTCGATCGGCCGGAAATCCGGCAGGATCAGGTCCACACCCGGCTGCTGATCCTCGGGGAAGAGGACCCCGCAGTCGACGATCAGCAGTTTGCCGCCGTACTCGAAAACGGTCATATTGCGCCCGATTTCACCGATACCGCCGAGCGCGAAGACCCGCAGGCCCTGCTTCGGGAGTTTCGGGGGCAGCGCGAGCCGGTCCTGGGCGGCGGCCTCCGGAGTGACGGCGGAACGGGCCTGCTCACCGCGGCCCCGGCCGGACTGCCGGCCCCGGCCGCCGCGACGCGACCGCTGGCCCCGGGCTTCCGGAGCGGCGGTTTCGGTCACGGTCGCGGATTCGGTTGCCACCGTCTCGGGTTCCCTTTCGACAGTGGGTTCGGGTTCGGTCACTACGGGCGGGGGCACCGGTGCGGCCTGCGGTTCGGGCGCGAGCTGCGGTTCGGGCGCGGGAGCGGCCGGACCTGCCTCGCGCCGCGCGGTGCGGCGGGGACGGCGGGCGGCGGGTTCACTCATTCGAGCACCCCGGCGGCCCGCAGGTCCGCGGCCAGATCCTCGAGCTGTTCGGGACTGGGCATGATCTGCGGCAGCCGCGGTTCACCCGCGTCGATGCCGAGCAACCGGAGCCCGCCCTTGGTCATCGCGACGCCGCCGAGGCGGGCCATCGCGGCATTGAGCCACAGCAGACTCGTGTTGATATCACGCGCCCGCACCACATCTCCGGCGGTGAACGCGTCCACCATCTCGCGCAGTCGTTCCGGGACCAGATGCCCGATCACGCTGATGAAACCGACCGCGCCCATCGCCAGCCACGGCAGGTTCAACATATCGTCGCCGGAATAGAAGGCCAGATCGGTTTCGGCGATGAGCGCCGCCCCCGCGTTGAGATCGCCCTTGGCGTCCTTGACCGCGACGATCCGCGGGTGGTCGGCGAGCCGGCGGATGGTGTCGGAGGCGATCGGGACGACCGATCGCGGCGGAATGTCGTACAGGGTGACCGGCAGGTCGGTGGCGTCGGCGACCGCGGTGAAATGCGCGTACAGGCCTTCCTGGGTGGGTCGCGAGTAGTAGGGCGTCACCACCAGCAGGCCGTGCGCGCCGGCGCGCTGGGCGTTGCGCGCCAGTTCGATCGAATGCGCCGTGTCGTAGGTGCCGGCGCCGGCGATCACGGTCGCCCGGTTGCCGACCGCGTCGACGATCGCGCGCAGCAGATCCGCCTTCTCCGATTCGGTGGTGGTCGGCGATTCGCCGGTGGTTCCCGAGATCGCGAGCAGGTCGACGCCCCGATCGACCAGACGATGTGCCAGGGAGACGCCGGTGTCTATGTCGAGCTTGCCCTCGGCACTGAAGGGGGTCACCATCGCGACACCTACTGTGCCGGACGCGCTCAACACCGGGGGCGTCGATTCACCGTTCGTCATGGTCAGAAAGGCTACCCGGTCACCTGGTACGGCTCGACACCCTCGTCGGTGTTCTCGGCCGCCGAACCAGCCGTCGACGGCATGATACCGCCATCACGCCGTCATTTCTCTCCTTGAATGACATCAAGAATGGCGTCACACTGGTGTCATGGATCTGACCCGATATACCGCCCGCATCCGCGAGGATCTGGTGGCCGCCGCCGCCCTCGGCGACGAGAAGACGCAGGCCACGGCCGCCGCGCTGGCCGGCGCGGTGGAGAACTCGGCCCGGCTGGCCCTGCTCTCGGCCCTCACCGAACTCGCCGATACCGTCAGCGGCGAACTGGGCGACCGCACCGTGCGTGTCTCGCTGCACGGCACCGAGGCCGATATCGAAGTGCGGCGCGCACCGGCCGGCGACAATCCGAGCTTCGAGGAGATGACCGGCGATATCAGCCGGGTGACCCTGCGTCTGGTCGAACAGGTGAAGGCGCGCGCCGAGGAAGCCGCCGCACAGAGCGGGCAATCGCTGAACTCGTGGATGTCCGGCGTGGTCTCCGGTGCCCTGCGCGATCAGATGCGCGGCGGCTACGGCCCCAAACGCGACGAGTAGTCGTAGTCTCCGGCGCGGCCCGTTCCGCGAGCTGCCCGGCGCCGCGATATCGGTACGCCGGTCCGGTCCCTCGCGCTGACCAGCACTGTCGCGAGGAGGCGCCCGCTCACGGGTAGTACCCGGGCCGTCACCGCGCCCGTGGTGGCGGCGTCCAGGGCCTCGACCGCGATTCGCACCGTGAGGGCGACCAGCCGCAGATCCGGGTGCGGTCGGGTCAGCCCATCAGCTGGGCGGCCACCGTCGCACCCAGTTCCCAGCACCGTTCCAGATCGTCCTTCGCCGGTTTGCCCATCAGCACCACCGGACTCGCGGCCTTGACCCACCCCAGACCGGCGGTCACCGATTCCACACTCCGCTCGGCGCCCTCGGTGCCCTCGTTCCCGTGGATGTAGAGCCCGTAGGGCCGGCCGCGGGTGCTGTCCAGACACGGGTAGTAGCAGGTGTCGAACGCGTGCTTCAGCGCACCGGACATATAGCCCAGATTGGCCGGGGTCCCCAGCAGATAGCCGTCGGCGGCCAGCATCTCGTCGGGAGTCAGCGCCAGGGCAGCGCGCCGCACGACCTGCACACCTTCGATCTCCGGGTCGGTCGCCCCCGCGAGGACCGCCTCGAACATGGCCTGCATATGGGGGGACGGGGTGTGGTGGACGATCAGCAGCCTCGGCACCTCGCCGAGACTAACGGCTCGGGCTCAGGCTCCGGCCCGGCGCTCCTGTTTCTCCAGCTCCACCGCGCGGCGCATGGTGTCGCGAGCCCGCGAACGATCGCCGGCGCAGTCGTAGGCGCGCGCCAGCCGGTAGGAGACCCGCCAGTTGTCGGGGTCGGCTTCCCATTCCTTCTTCACCGACAGGAACAGTTCGTCGGCGGCCGCGCGTTCGATACGGCCGGACGGGCGCCGCGGCAGATCCGCGGTATCCAATTCCAGGCCCTCGTCGTGGATCCGGCGGGCCAGCCGCTGATGATCCAGCGCCGACCGGAGGGTGGACACCACCATCCACACTCCCAGCAGCGGCAGGATCAGTACGCCGACCCCGAGCGCGACGGCCGCGACGTCGCCCGAGGTCAGCAGCGCCACCGCGATCCGGCCGAGCCACAGGAAGTAGAAGACCAGTGCGAGCACCAGCGCCGCCACCATCGCGACGATCTCGAGGACCTCGCGGCCGGACCCGCCGGCGGAATCGCTCACAGGTCGAGAAACGGATCGAGACCGACGGTGAGCCCCGGTCGCAGCCCGATCTGACGCACCCCGAGCAGCACACCGGGCGCGAACGACGAGCGGTCGATCGAATCGTGGCGGATGGTCAGCGTCTCGCCCTGGGTGCCGAACAGCACCTCCTGATGGGCGACCAGACCCGCCAACCGCACCGAATGCACCCGCACCCCGCCGACCTCCGCGCCGCGCGCTCCCGCGAGTTCGGTGGTGGTGGCATCCGGAATCGGGCCGGCGCCGGCCTTCTCCCGGGCCTCGGCGATGATTCCGGCGGTCCGGTAGGCGGTACCCGACGGCGCGTCGGCCTTGTTCGGGTGATGCAGTTCGATCACCTCGACCGATTCGAAGAATCGGGCGGCCTGTTCGGCGAAACGCATGGACAGCACCGCTCCGATCGCGAAGTTCGGCGCGATCAGCACCCCGACCTCCGGCCGGCCGGACAGCCGGCGCCGCACCTCGTCGAGCCGGGCCTCGTCGAACCCGGTCGTCCCGACCACGGCGTGGATACCGTTCTCCACCAGGAACCGCAGGTTGTCCATCACCACATCGGGATGGGTGAAGTCGACGACGACCTGGGTGCCGGTTTCGACGAACCGGCTCAGCGGATCGTCCTTGTCCACCGCGGCGACGAGCTCGAGATCGGCGGCCGCCTCGACGGCCGCACAGATGGCCTGCCCGACCTTGCCCTGTGCTCCCAGAACGCCGACCCGAATCGGTTCCTTCACCTCGCCACTCCCTGTCCATCGTCGACCTGCGCACCGAGCCTACTGTGTTCATTCGCGCCGCCCGCGGCGGCGCGGGGTCGCGGCTTCCGGAGGTCCCGCCGTTCAGCGCCCGACACTCGCGCGTTCGGCGCATGCGCTTCGGGCGCTGACCGGCGGGACGGCCTCGACCCTTTCCGGGCCTCGCTGAACTCGGCGCTGGGTCGGGCTGTCCGGTCATCGCGGGCCGACCAGGGCACACGTCCGCGCGGCGACCCGTCGCCGGAGTGCGGAACCCGGGGTACGAGAGGCCGAGCCGTGGCGCCGAAGGCGGCGCCTTGCCCACAGCTCAGAAGATGATCACCTGGCGGAGGGCGTGTCCGGCCGCCAGTTCGTCCATGGCGCCGTTGATATCCGTCAAACCGATCCGCGCGGAGATCAGTTTCTCCACCGGGAGCCGGCCGTCTCGCCACATCCGCACATACTCCGGGATATCGCGCGACGGTACCGCCGAACCGAGGTAGCTCCCCACGATCGAGCGTCCCTGGGCCACCAGGCCCAGCGGTGAGATGGTCGCGCGGGCGTCGGGGGCGGGCAGGCCCACCGTCACCGTGACACCGCCGGGCGCGGTGGCCGCGACCGCGCTCTCGAAGGCCCGCGCGTTGCCGACCGCTTCGACGACGACTTCCGCCTGGATGCCCCGGTCGGCGACTTCGGCGGGTGTGTACGCGCTGCCGGCGCCGAGTTCACGGGCCAGCGCGAGCTTGTCCGGGACCGTGTCGACGGCGATGACCTCCCGGACGCCCAGGGAGACCGCCACCAGGACGGCCGCCATACCCACGCCGCCGAGCCCCACCACCATGACCCGGTCGGTCGCGGCCGGTTTCGCCGAGTTCAGCAGGGCGCCGCCGCCGGTCAGGACCGCGCAACCGAGTACCGCGGCGACCTCCGGCGGCACGTCGTCGTCGACGGGCACCACGGAACGCCGGTCCACCACCGCGTGGGTCGCGAATCCGGAGACGCCGAGGTGGTGCTGCACTTCGACGCCGTCCCGGTGCAGTCGGCGGCCGCCGCCGAGCAGTTCGCCCGCGTTGTTGGCCGCGCTGCCGGGGACACACGGGGTTCGGCCGCCGGAGGCGCATCCGGCGCAGTCGCCGCAGCGCGGCAGGAAGGTCATCACGACCCGCTGTCCGACGGGCAGATCGGCGCCGGGGCCGACCTGGACGACCTTCCCGGAGGCTTCGTGACCGAGCAGCATCGGCACCGGCCGCACTCGATTGCCGTCGACCACCGAGAGATCGGAATGGCAGAGTCCGGCGGCTTCGATACGCACCAGGATCTCGCCGGGCCCCGGGTCGGCGAGCTCGAGTTCGCTGATGGTGATCGGCGCCGACTCGGCGTACGGCACCGGCGCACCGATCCGTTCCAGGACTGCCCCACGAATTCTCATGCCACCACGGTAGGCCGCGCGCGCGGTGTGATCATGATCCGGTTCGGACTATTCTCTGGGGCGTGCTGGTGCTCCCGTTGGCCGCCTTGTACCGAGCCCGGGGTCGGGACCAGCACGACCCGAGGAGATATTCCTTTGTCCGTTCAGTTCAACCACACCATTGTCGGATGCCGTGACAACCGCGAATCGGCCGAATTCTGGGGCGATATCCTGGGCGTGGAACCGGGCGCCCCATGGGGCCCTTTCATTCCACTGGTCACCGGTAACGGGGTCACGTTCGATTTCGCGAACGTCCCCCCGCACGTCACCGAGATCCAGGGCCAGCACTACGCGTTCCTGATCTCCGAGCAGGAATTCGACGCCGCCTACGCCAAGATCCAGCGGTACGGCCTCGAACACTGGGCCGACCCGCAGCAGAAAGCCGCGGGCGAGATCAATCACAACGACGGCGGGCGCGGGGTCTACTTCCTGGATCCCAGCGGTCACTATATGGAGTTGATCACCGTGCCCTACGGAGGATGGCCGGCATAGCCCTACCGGGCGCCGCGACGCGATCCCAGCGTCGCGGCGCCCAGGCAGGCCACCGCCACGACGCCGACGAACCAGGGGAACACCGTGTGCAGACCCCAGGTCGTGGCGGCCCAACCCGCGAGAACGGTCGGCAATGCCATGGAGGTGTAGGCGAGCAGGTAGTAGGCCGACATGGTCTCGCCACGCCGGTGTTCGGGCACCACGTGGGAGAGGTGGCGCAGCGAACCACCGAATCCGAGACCGAAGGTGGCGCCCAGGAGCACACCGGCTCCCAGCACCGCCGCCCAGTTGTGCGTGCCCAGCGCGGGCACGGTCAGGACCAGGGCGACGGCCATGCCGATATCGCCACCGACCGCCGCACGCCGGGCCGGGACCGCGGTGGCGAACAACTGGACCACCGCGGCCGTCGTCGCGGTGGCCGCCACCACGACACCACCGAAGACGAGATTGTGGATACCGGTCTGCTGCGCGGCCAGCGACGGATACAGCGACAGCAGCACACCGAGCACCGACCACGCGGCCATGACCCCCATCGCCGCGAACCAGAAATCGGCGCGGATCTCGCGGGGTACGGCGGGGCGGGCGATACGGATCCGGCCGGCGGCCCGCGCCGCGTGCGGTTCGCGCAGCGCCAGTACCCCGGCGGTGACGAGCAGGCAGACGACGCTGATCACCACATACGGCGTGCGCAGCGGGTGGGGTGCGTACTGGGCCAGTAATGCCGAGCCCATGATGGCCACCGCCATGCCCACATTGAACGCGACGCCGGTGAGCTGACCCGAGCGCGCGCCGCGATGCGGTCGCAGGTCGAGGAGCGCCGCCGCGCCCGCCACCACGGTGGCGCCGACTGCCATCCCGTGCAGGGCGCGGGCGAGCAGCAGCATGGGCACCGTATCGGCGAGCACGAACACCACCAGCCCGGCGATCATCACCGTGAACGCACCGAGCAGGACCGGCTTGCGCCCGACCACATCCGAGATCCGCCCCGAGACGAGGACGGCGCCGAGGGCCGCGATCGCGTAGACGGCGAAGACGACGGTGGTGGTCAGTGGGGACAGATGCCACTGCTGTTCGTAGAGGCCGTAGAGCGGGGCGGGTACGCCGGAGACGCCGAGAGCCACCCCCGTCGCGCCGAGGACCAGCCCGTAGGCCCAGGGTTGGATCGTTCTGTCGTCGGTGGGAACCGCCGCTGTCGCTGTCATGAGAACCCCGAAACAGGTAAGTTTGACGTTGATCGAACTACATCGAGCCTAAACCGAGGTTCGATGATCATCAAACCCAAGCGAGTAGATCATGACGCAGACCACACCGACCACGGATTCCCCGAACCCGGTGGCACCGCTCCCCGTGGTCCTGGCCGCGCTCCAGGACCCGGTGCGCCTGGAAATGGTCCGTCGCCTGCACAACGCGGACGACGCGGTACGCTGCGCCGCCCTCTACGAGGTGATCAACAAATCGACCGCCACGCACCACTTCAAGGTGCTGCGCGAAGCCGGGGTCATCGAACGCCTGATGATCGACGGACAAACCCATCAGCGGCTGCGCACCGACGACGTCGACCGGGCGCTGCCCGGTCTGCTGGACTCCGTGGTCGGGGCCGCCAATCGCGCGGCCCCGGATCGGCGCGAGTGACCCGCCGCGTGCCCCACGCGGGGCTCGCCACCCGCAATGGCCGACGCGCTCCCGCCGGGTCGGGTCGGCGACCGACAGCACTCGCGACCCCCGGCACCGACCGGCGGCAATCGGACCAGGCATGTCCGGGCCGCATGTGGTCGGGCGGCGCGAACCCGCAACCTGCACCGGCCGAGCCGTCGACGGTACCGGCGTCATGATGCCGTCGCACACCGCGATGGTGGGCCGGCGCCGGAGCGCGACCCGGTAGCGGCACGACACGGGTACCCGCGCAACCGAGGATGCCCGGGCAGTCGGCGGCCACCGCGCATCCGAAGCGCCCGGTTCCCGCGCCGCCGATCAGCTCGCGGCGAGCCGGCGCACCGGCGCCGGCAGATCACGGACCCGCTGATACGGCCCCGCCACCGACGCGGCGAACGGCCGGGACAGCAGCGCCGCCGCGACCTCGCCGACCTCCTCGGTGGTCACCGCGTCGATCCGGGCCAGCGTCTCGGACACGCTGCGGTGGTTGCCGTAGCTGAGTTCGCTGCGCCCGATCCGGTTCATCCGGGACGCCGAATCCTCCAACCCCAGCACCAGCCCGCCGCGCAGCGAACCCTTGGCCCGGGCGCATTCGGCATCGGTGATCCCGTCCGCGGCGATCTCCTCCAGCACCCCGCGGGCCAGCGTCGCCACCTCGCCGAGATTCTCCGGCTGACAGCCCAGGTACACCGAGAACGCGCCGGTATCGGCGAAGGTGTCCACGCTGGAGTACACCGAATAGGCGAGCCCGCGTTCCTCCCGGATCCGCTGGAACAGCCGGGAACTCAGACCGCCGCCGACCACCGTGTCGAGCACCGACAGCGGCCACCGCAACTGCCCCTCGTGGCGGCCGTAGGCCCGCACCCCGAACACCAGATGCGCCTGCTCGCTGTCCCGGTTGGACCAGGTCAGCTGCGGCTCGTGCCGGGCACGGAACCGGCCCTCGCGCCGCGGCGCCGGCAGGGCGGCGGGGTCGAGCCGACCGGCGACCGCGCGATGCACCAATTCCACGGTGTGCTCGTGCTCGATATTGCCCGCGACCGCCACGACCATCCGGTCCGGGGTGTAGCGACGCTGATGGAAGGACCGCAGCTGGCTCGCGCGCATCCCCTCGATGGACTCCACCGAGCCGATGATCGGCCGGCCGATCGGGTGATCACCGAACAGCGCGGTGAGGAAGGCGTCCCCGACGAGATCTTCGGGATCGTCGTCGCGCATCGCGATCTCCTCGAGCACGACCTGCCGTTCCACATCGACATCGGCCGCGCGGCACAAGCCGTTGAGCACCACATCGGTGACCAGATCCACCGCCAGCGGCAGATCCTCGTCCACCACATGCGCGTAGTAGCAGGTCTGCTCCTTGGCGGTGAACGCGTTGAGTTCGCCGCCGACGGCATCCATGGCCTCGGCGATATCGAGTGCCGAACGGCTCGGCGTGGCCTTGAACAGCAGATGTTCCAGGAAATGGGCCGCGCCGGCGACGGTCGGGCCCTCGTCCCGGGAACCGACACCCACCCAGACCCCGACCGAGGCCGAGCGGACACCGGGCACATGTTCGGTCACCACGCGCAGACCACCCGGCAGAACGGTACGCCGTACCCCGTGGTCGATATCGACCGTTTCGCCGATCCGCCACGCCGATGACGGGCCCCCCTGCCCACTCGGGCGCAGGGGGGCCGTCGTTTTCTGCTCCGTCACACGACCAGTACTACTCGGCCGCCGGGGCGTCCGCATCGGCGGGCGCTTCGTCGGCGGTCTCGTCGACGGGGATCAGCGAGATCTTGCCGCGGTTGTCGATATCGGCGATCTCCACGCGCAGCTTGTCGCCGACGTTCACCACGTCCTCGACCTTGGCCACCCGCTTGCCGTTGCCCAGCTTGGAGATGTGCACCAGGCCGTCACGGCCCGGCAGCAGCGAGACGAACGCGCCGAACGCGGTGGTCTTGACCACGGTGCCGAGGAACCGCTCGCCGACCTTGGGCAGTTGCGGGTTGGCGATCGCATTGATCGCGTCGATCGCCGCCTGCGCCGACGGGCCGTCGGTGGCGCCGACGAACACGGTGCCGTCGTCCTCGATGGAGATGTTGGCGCCGGTGTCCTCGGTGATCTGGTTGATCATCTTGCCCTTGGGCCCGATCACCTCGCCGATCTTGTCGACCGGGATCTTGATCGCGGTGACCCGCGGTGCGTACGGGCTCATCTCGTCCGGGGTGGCGATGGCCTCGGCCATCACATCCAGGATGGTGGTGCGGGCGTCGTGCGCCTGGCTCAGCGCACCGGCCAGCACCTGCGAGGGGATACCGTCCAGCTTGGTGTCGAGCTGCAGGGCGGTGACGAAGCCCCGGGTTCCGGCGACCTTGAAGTCCATATCACCGAAGGCGTCCTCGGCGCCGAGGATATCGGTCAGCGCCACATAGCGGACCTCCTGCGCACCGGCCTCGTTGGTGACGGTGTCCGACACCAGACCCATGGCGATACCCGCGACCGGCTCCTTGAGCGGTACACCGGCGTTGAGCAGCGACAGCGTCGACGCGCAGACCGAGCCCATGGAGGTCGAACCGTTGGAGCTCAGCGCCTCCGACACCTGCCGGATCGCGTAGGGGAACTCTTCCTGGCTCGGCAGCACCGGGATCAGCGCCCGCTCGGCCAGCGCGCCGTGACCGATCTCGCGGCGCTTGGGCGAACCGACGCGACCGGTCTCACCGGTGGAGTACGGCGGGAAGTTGTAGTGGTGCATGTAGCGCTTGGAGGTTTCCGGGCCGAGCGAATCGACCTGCTGCGCCATCTTCACCATATCGAGGGTGGTCACCCCCATGATCTGGGTTTCACCACGTTCGAACAGCGCCGAACCGTGCGCCCGCGGCACGACCGCGACCTCGGCGGACAGCGCCCGGATATCGGCCAGCCCGCGGCCGTCGATCCGGAACCCGTCGGTGAGGATGCGCTGGCGGACCAGCTTCTTGGTGACCGAGCGGAACGCGGCACCGAGTTCCTTCTCCCGGCCCTCGAACGCCTCGCCGAGCCGCGACAGCACCTCGAGCTTGATCTCGTCGATCTTCTCTTCGCGCTCCTGCTTCCCGGCGATGCTCAGCGCCTCCGACAGCGGCGCCTTCGCGGCGTCCTCGACGGCGGCGTAGGCATCGTCGGCGTAGGGCGGGAACAGCGGGAAGTCCTCGGTGGGCTTGGACGCCAGCGCCGCGAGGTCCTGCTGGGCCCGGCACAGCCGCGCGATGAACGGCTTGGCGGCCTCGAGGCCCTCGGCGACCACGGTCTCGGTCGGCGCCTGGGCCCCGCCGTCGATCAGCGCGATGACGTTCTCGGTGGCCTCGGCCTCGACCATCATGATCGCGACGTCACCGGACTCGGTGACCCGGCCGGCCACGACCATATCGAAAACAGCCTTCTCCAGCTGCTCGTTGGTCGGGAAGGCGACCCACTGCCCACCGGGGGCGGTCCCGGCCGCCGGATCGTTGATCAGCGCGACCCGCACGCCGCCGACCGGACCCGAGAACGGCAGGCCCGCGATCTGGGTGGACGCCGAGGCCGCGTTGATCGCGACCACGTCGTAGAGATCCTTCGGATCCAGGCTCAGTACGGTCACCACGACCTGGATCTCGTTGCGCAGGCCGTCGACGAACGACGGACGCAGCGGCCGGTCGATCAGGCGGCAGGTCAGGATCGCGTCGGTGGAGGGGCGGCCCTCGCGGCGGAAGAACGAACCGGGGATCCGGCCCGCGGCGTACATCCGCTCTTCGACGTCGACGGTCAGCGGGAAGAAATCGAACTGGTCCTTGGGGTGCTTACCGGCGGTGGTCGCCGACAGCAGCATGGTCTCGTCGTCCAGGTAGGCGACGACGGATCCGGCGGCCTGTTTCGCGAGCCGGCCCGTTTCGAAGCGAATGGTGCGGGTGCCGAAGGCGCCGTTGTCGATCAGCGCGACGGATTCGAAAACACCCGGTTCGACCTCGATGGCCGAGCTCTTCGAGCGTTCAATCGTTTCTGGCATTTCTCTGTTCTCAACCTCTCGTCTCGCCGGATACGGCGCCCGGTGGCGCGATCCGGCTGTGTCAGCCGTACCAGGTTCGAACGCGGCGCGTCGGCGGAACCGCGGTGACCGTAGGGTCAGCGGTGGCCGTATTCGTGCTGCGGCGCGTACACCCGGCCGGGCTCCCCTTGGAGCCGGCGACGCGGAGGCGGTCATCGATCGAAGCTCTCCGGCATATCACGTCCGGGCCGAAAAGCCACTACCGAAGACCGACGCCACGAGCGCGGGTGTGCACGGCTGGTTCTGTCGTTCCGTGCCCGGCTACCCGGTACACGAAAATGCCGACGAGGCGATTGTATGCGCCCCGTCGGCATACGTACCGCCCGGCTCGTGGAACCGGGCGTGTTCAAGATCGTTCAGCGGCGCAGGCCGAGACGTTCGATCAGGCTGCGGTACCGGTTGATGTCCTTGTCCTGCAGGTACTTCGACAGCCGCTTGCGGCGGCCGATCAGCGCCATCAGACCGTGGCGGGTGTGGTGATCGTGCTTGTGCACCTTGAGGTGCTCGGTGATCTCGGAGATCCGCTTGGACAGCAGCGCGATCTGCGCCTCCGGCGAACCGGTGTCGGTCTCGTGCAGACCGTACTCCGCCAGGATCGACTTCTTCTGCTCGGTGGTCAACGCCATGGGGCATCCACTCCTGTTTCTCAGTTCCGCGCGCAAGAGGCCCGGTGACCACACCACCCCGCGCTCGCCGAAGGCGTGCACCGTGGTGGTCCGGCCGGACGTCCGGGTGGGGCGCCGCCGCGGACCGCAGCAGACCCGACGGGCCACCTTACCCGAGCCGTCGTCACCCGCCCGCGCCGGGCCGCCGATCAGCTCCCGGAGCCGAGGATCTTGCGGGTCGCGTCCACGTCCCGGCCCATGACGGCGATCAGTTCCTCGACCGAGTCGAATTTCCGCATCCCGCGCAGATGGTCCACGAAGTCCACCGCCACGTGCTGTCCGTAGAGATCGGCCTCGCGGTCCAGGACATAGGCCTCGACCGTCCGCGCCCGCCCGGAGAAAGTGGGGTTGGTGCCGACGGAGATCGCGGCCATCACGGGTTCGCCGGGGGTCACGGTGCCGATGGTCGGCCCGGGACCCAGCACCGTGAACCAGCCCGCGTACACCCCGTCGGCCGGGATGGCGGCATGCATGGGCGGTGCGACATTGGCCGTGGGAAATCCCAGCGTGCGGCCGCGTCCGTCGCCGCGCACCACCACACCCTCGACCCGGTGCGGGCGACCCAGCGCGTCGGCGGCGGCGGCCATATCCCCGGCGTCGACGCAGGCGCGGATGTAGGTGGAGGAGAAGGTGACGGCATGCTCGCCCAGCAGCGTCACCGCGTCGACCTCGAAACCGAACCGGCCGCCGAGTTCGCGCATGGTGTCCACGGTGCCCGCGGCCTTCTTACCGAAGGTGAAATTGTCGCCGACCACCACTTCGCTGACATGCAGGCGCTCCACCAGCAGGTCGTGCACGTACTCGCCCGGGGTGAGCTTCATGAAATCGTGGGTGAAGGGCATGACGCAGAAGACGTCGACGCCCAGTTCCTCGGCGAGTTCGGCGCGGCGGGTGAGCGTGGTGAGCTGCGCGGGATGGGAACCGGGCCGGATCACCTCCATGGGGTGCGGATCGAAAGTCATCAGTACCGCCGGGACACCACGCGCGGCAGCGGACTTCACCGCCCGGCTGATCAACTGCGCGTGTCCACGATGAACACCGTCGAACACGCCGATCGTGAGAACGCACCGCCCCCAGTCCGCGGGTACGTCGTCGAGACTTCGCCACCTCTGCACAGACGCCAAGCCTACGCAAACATGCGGCCGTACCGTATTCGGGTGCGACGGGTGTTCGACTGCGCAACGCCCGGGCGAACACCGGGTTTCCCGGAAGTGGCGGGATATGTGTATCGCCCCCGAAATGCTTAAGCTCGTGATTGTGCCCGGAAAACGAGATATCGCCACCCGACGGGACCTCGCCGACGCCGGGGAATCGGCCGCTCCGGGGCTGTCGTCGGTGGCCCAGGACTATCTGAAAGTCATCTGGACCGCCCAGGAGTGGTCGCAGGAGCGGGTGAGTACCAAATTACTCGCCGAGCGGATCGGCGTCTCCGCCTCCACGGTGTCGGAGGCCGTGCGCAAATTATCGGACCAGGGCCTGGTCGAGCACGCCCGCTACGGCTCCATCGCCCTGACCGAGGAAGGCCGCCGCGCCGCCATCGATATGGTGCGCCGGCACCGGCTGATCGAGACCTTCCTGGTGAGCGAGCTGGGTTACGGCTGGGACGAGGTGCACGACGAGGCGGAGATCCTCGAGCACGCGGTCTCGGATCTGCTGATGGCCCGAATCGACGCGAAACTGGGCTTCCCCGATCGGGATCCGCACGGCGACCCCATTCCGTCGGTGGACGGGGCGGTGCCCACTCCGCCGGCGCGCCGGTTGATCGATTTCGAGGCCGGCGAGTCGGGCCGGGTGGCCCGTATCTCCGATTCCGATCCGGAGATGCTGCGGTATTTCGATTCGGTCGGTATCGCCCTGGACACGGTGATCGTCGTGGTGGAGCGGCGCGATTTCGCGGGGACCATCGCGGTGCGGATCGGGCGCGAGGAGTCCCTGACGGATCTGGGCAGTATCGCCGCCGAGGCCATCTGGCTGCGAGAGTGAGCCCGAGCTCGCCACGGCCGCATCGGACCGCCGGGCCACCCGGCCGGCGGACCGCCGCGCGACCCGCGGGCGAGCAGACCGGCCGATCGGGTACGCGGCGGACGCGCATCTGGTGAACCATTGCCGCGGGCAGTGCCGACGTGCTATTCATATTGTCAACAATCCGACAATTTCCGAGTGGCTCTCACTCGGCCTCGCACACCCGTCGGTCCGGCGCGCCGCACCGACTGTCCCGGGAGGCGGAACACCATGGCCGAACTTTCCCCGATCCTGAAACAGGCCACACCGGTCACCGTCGATCACGGCGCCGGGTGCTACCTGTACGACGTCGACGGGCGCCGGTTCCTCGACTTCACCGCCGGTATCGGCGTCACCAGTACCGGCCACTGCCATCCCCGGGTCGTCGCGGCGGCGCAGGAGCAGGTCGGCAAGCTGATCCACGGCCAGTACACGACCGTGATGCACCGGCCGATGCTGGAACTGACCGAACGCCTGGGCACCGTGCTGCCCGACGGGCTCGACTCGGTGTTCTACGCCAACTCCGGCAGCGAGGCCGTCGAAGCGGCGTTGCGGCTGGCCCGGCAGGCCACCGGCCGGCCCAATGTGATCGTCTTCCACGGCGGTTTCCACGGCCGCACCGTGGCCGCCGCCACCATGACCACCTCCGGCACCCGCTTCTCCGCCGGTTTCAGCCCCCTGATGCCGGGTGTGCACGTGGCGCCCTTCCCCACCGCCTTCCGCTACGGCTGGACCGAAGCCGAGGCCACCGCCTTCGCACTGCGCGAACTCGACTACCTCTTCGCCACCCTCACCTCCCCCGCGGAGACGGCCGCGTTCATCGTGGAGCCCGTCCTGGGCGAGGGCGGTTACATTCCCGGCAACCGCGAGTTCTTCCAGGGCCTGCGCGAACGCGCCGACCGCTACGGCATCCTGCTGATCTTCGACGAGATCCAGACCGGCTTCGGCCGCACCGGAAAGTTCTTCGGCCACCAGCATTTCGACGTCCGCCCCGATGTGATCACCATGGCGAAAGGCCTGGCCAGCGGCTTCCCCATCTCCGGGATCGCCGCCTCGGCCGAGCTCATGGGCAAGGCCTGGCCCGGATCGCAGGGCGGCACCTACGGCGGTAATGCCGTGGCCTGCGCGGCCGCCCTGGCCACCCTCGACGTGATCGAATCGGAGGGCCTGGTCGAGAACGCGGCGGTGCGCGGCGAGCAGCTGCTGACCGGGGTACGCGCGGCCGAGACGAAGGCCGTCGGCGACGTCCGGGGCCTCGGTCTGCTGGTGGGTTCGGAGTTCACCACCCCCGACGGCACCCCGGACCGGGAAACCGCGACCGCCGCACAGCAACTGGCCGCCGCCAAGGGGTTGCTGCTGCTCACCTGCGGGGCCCATATGAACGTGGTGCGGATGATCCCGCCGCTCATCGTGTCCGAAGCCCAGATCGCCGACGCCCTCACCGTCTGGTCCGAGGTCCTCGCCGAACTGGGGTAGCCGACCCTCCCCGCCGACACCCCGGCGACATCGCCCCTCCCACCCGTACGACGCCCAGGACGGATCGATGGCCCGCTACATCACGATCACCCTCACCAAGACCGGACTCACCTGCCGCGCCCGGCTCCTCGACGACGAGGCGCCACGCACCTGCGCCGCGGTATGGGAGGCCCTCCCCCAAGAAGGGGATGCCTTCCACGCCAAATACGCCCGCAACGAGCTGTACACGCTGGTCCCCCGGATCCCCGGCGCCCCGCACCGGGAGAACCCCACGGTCACCCCGATCCCGGGGGACGTCTGCCTGTTCGATTTCGAGCCGTGGGAGATCGGCAATCCCGCCTACGGGTACGAACCCGGGTCGGCCGCCCACCACGATCAGGGCGCCACCGATCTGGCACTGTTCTACGGCCGCAACAATCTGCTCATCAACGGCGATCTGGGCTGGGTGCCCGGCAATGTCTTCGCCACCATCGAGGAGGGCCTGCCCGAACTGGCCACCGCCTGCAACGCACTGTGGTTGCACGGGGTGGTCGGGGAAACGCTCGCCTTCGCCCGAGCCTGAAAACAGCACACACGGTCGGTGAAAGTGGGCCGACCCGCGACGGCGAAAAGCGGACCGTCTCACGAGAGCGGTGAGGCGGACCGGACCCTATGAGGTAGGTACACGACACAGGCACGCGATAGCCGAGATGCGGGCCTGCTCGTGAAGGTGCTGTGTTTTTTGGCGCCGCCTGCGGCGGCGCGGGGTTGAGGCCCCCTTGGTCTCGCCGTTTCGGCCTCGAGACT